>JAFAEL010000223.1 GCA_023423995.1 Pseudomonadota bacterium
GATTCGAACCCTCGACCCCAACCTTGGCAAGGTTGTGCTCTACCCCTGAGCTACACCCGCATCCGGCGGCGCTGCTTCGCTGCGCCGCGACGCCCATGTGCCCCAACCGCGCCGGCATTTCAAGAGCCTTTTGGCGTTGTTTTCCACCGGGCGGATTTTGGCGAGACTGCGCCGAACCTTCCCGCCCGCCCGGCGGCCGCGGCGCCTCACGCCTAGTCCCCGGCGAAGACGGGTTGTTCCTTCGCCACGAAGGCCCGATAGGCCCGCCCGAAATCCTTGGTCTGCATGCAGATCGCCTGGGCCTGGGCCTCGGCCTCGATCGCCTCGTCGATTCCCATGTCCCATTCCTGGTGAAGGCAGGTCTTCGTCATGGCGTGGGCGAAGGTGGGCCCCGCCGCGAGCTGCCCGGCGAGCCTCTGCGCCTCCGCCAGAACCTGTTCCGGTTCAACGAGGCGATTGTGAAAGCCCCAGCGCTCGCCTTCCTCGGCCGTCATGACCCGTCCGGTGAAAAGAAGCTCCGACGCCCTCCCCTGCCCGATGATTCGAGGCAGGATGGCGCAGGCGCCCATGTCCGCGCCGGCAAGCCCCACCCGCGCGAAGAGAAAGGCCGTCTTGGTCCGCGGGGTGGCGATCCTCATGTCGGACGCCATGGCGAGGATCGCGCCCGCGCCCGCGCAGATGCCATCGAGCGCCGCGATGATCGGTTGCGGGCAGTGGCGCATCGCCTTGACGAGATCGCCCGTCATCCGGGTGAAGGCGAGGAGACCCGCCATGTCGCCGGCCTCCTGCATGCGGACGAGCGGCCCGATGATCTCGTGCACGTCGCCGCCCGAGCAGAAATTCCCGCCCGCCCCGGTGATGACCACCGTCTTCACGTCCGGGCTATAGGCGAGGTCGCGGAAGAGGTCGCGTAGCTCTCCGTAGGATTCGAAGGTCAGCGGGTTCTTCCGCTCCGGCCGGTCGAGCGTGATCGTCGCGACCCCACCCTCGACCGACCAGCCGAAATGAGCAGGGTGAAAGCCTGCGGCGTCGAACTGCCTCATCTGATGACAGAAGCTCCTTGCCCCACGGGGCGGTCCGAGCTCGTTGGCCGGACCGGTTCATGGAGGTCAAGCCGAGATGCGGCGCGTATCTCGGCTTGCTGTCCCGCCGCGCGGACCGGGTTGCACGTCGGCAATTGGCCGTCTAGATGATCCCGCACCCGAGCGGGCCCGGCTTCGGCCCGCTCTCGCGCGTTGCGGCCGAAAGTCCGCCCGGGCAGGGTTAGGAGGGGTGGCCGAGTGGTTGAAGGCGCACGCCTGGAAAGTGTGTATACCGGAAACGGTATCGCGGGTTCGAATCCCGCTCCCTCCGCCAAGACTCAGCTTTCGACCGCCCCCTTGAGTTCGTCGCAGGACCGGAAAAAGTCGGCTAGGTCCGAGGCTTCACCGAGGGCGATGTCCTCGCCCGCGACGGGAAGACGCCTTCCCGCGCTTTTCCAGCGTCTACAAACCGTGCGTCTCTCCCGTAGCACTGGCGTCTCCATCGTAGCCTGGCGGCGCGTGGGCTCCCATCCAAACGCCCTTCTTCTTGGATGCCGCGATCTCCTTCCGGATGTCGTGTTGAAGGCCTGAGTCACCGATAGGCCTGGCATCCAGCACTCCACGATCTCGGCGAGGTCTGCGGGTGGACGGGTGAGACGATCCACCTTGGAGATGATGGCCACGTCGACCCGACCGGCCGCGATCTCAGCTAGGAGCCGTTCCGAGGCAGGACGTTCCATGGTGCTACTCCGGACGCCCCCCGTCGTCATACATCCCGGGTAGGGACCAGCCCTCCTGACGCTGCAAGTCGATGGGGTAGAGCTTGCGCAAGCTCGGGAGGCTCGGGGAAGGCAGACCCGAGAAGGCGATCGATCTAGCAACCTGAACAGATCGACTTGTAGGCCCGCGCACCGTTGACCATGAGCCGGGTCAGCAGAGCGTCCCTGTCCGTTGCCGCAGTCGCTGCCTCGGATATTTCTGCGCCTCCCGGTCTGGCCGGGGCGGGTGACCCATGGCTGGAGGATGCACCCGCCTCGGAGCCCCTCCGCGGCCCGGGGGAGATAGCCGGTGCGGCGTCCGGACCAGGAGGTGATTTCGGCTCCTCCTGCCACTTCGATCGGGCCGCAGCCGAGCGCTGGAGTGCACGCAGCGGGTCCACGCCCAGACCAGATCCGCTCTGGCCGAGCGTTGACTCATCCGCGCCCTCCACCACGACTTTCGTGCTGCCGACGCCTTCGGCCTGGACCAGGGCGAACAGGGTGGCCGCATGCCGGGGCGCCAGCCGAACGCAGCCGTGTGAGACGGCGCGTCCGAGATGGCGTGCGTGGCTCGTACCGTGGATGGCGTGCCCGTCGGGTGTGAAGAAGATCGAGCGGGGCATGGGAGCATTGTCCCACTCCCGCGAGAAGTGCGTGCGCGCCATGCGAAGCGGCCGGAAAGATCCGCTCGGCGTATCGTAGCTCGCCGCGCCGGTTGACACGGACCACGTGTAGCGCTGCTGCCCATCCACGGAGACCGCCATCCGCTGGGCAACCTTATCGATGCTGATCAACACCTCTGCCCAGGCGCAGTGCGGCGCGGCTGCCATCAGCATCGCCGAGAGGCTTAAGATCATCAGGAGGCGCATGGATCATCCCAGGACGCTCGGACGCGCAGGGTACTGCTGCCCCAACGCTCTTCAAGCTCCAACTTCGGCGTCCAGCGGCCGGAGTTGCCCGTTCCGGGAAGATCCGCTCTGTTCAGGGCTGCGCGGCGATCCGATGGGAGGCGCGTCTTGAGAGATCCGTACGAGGTCCTGGGCGTCGACCGCACGGCGTCGCCGGAGGACATCAAGAAAACCTATCGGAAGCTCGCGAAGACTCTTCACCCGGACCTCAATCCCGGCGACTCGGAGGCCGAGGCCAAGTTCAAGGATGTCTCAGCGGCTTATGACCTGCTGAGCGACCCCGACAAGCGCGCCCGCTTCGATGCGGGCGAGATCGACGCGTCGGGCGCTGAACGTCCCCAGCAGCGCTACTATCGCGACTTCGCGGGCGATGATGACTGGGGCCCCTATGCCAGCCAAGCCGGCTTCGCCGATTTCGCAGAGGGCGAGGACCCCTTCGCGGAGCTTCTGCGGCAGGCGCAGTGGGCCCGTGCGAACCAGCGCGGCTCGGACCGCCACTATCGGCTGCCGATCAGCTTCGTCGAGTCGATCACCGGGGGCACCAAGCGCCTGACGCTTCCCGAGGGCGGCACCCTCGATGTGACGATCCCGGCCGGGATGGTCGATGGCCAGACCCTGCGCCTCAGGGGCAAGGGAGCCCCAGGTAGGGGAACGGGCGGGCCAGGCGACGCCCTGATCGAAATCGAGGTCCTGCCCGATCCGCGCTTCACGCGCGAGGGGGACGACATTCGGCTGGAAATCCCCGTGTCGCTCACCGAGGCGGTGCTCGGTGGCCGCATTCGGGTCCCGACCCCGACCGGCGACGTCATGATGGGCGTGCCGAAGGGGTCGAATACCGGAACCGTCCTGCGCCTCAGGGGCAAGGGTGCGCCGCGGCGCGGCGGCGGAGCGGGTGACGAACTCGTGACGCTGAAGGTCGTGCTGCCCAAGGAGCCGGACCCCGATCTCGAGGCCTTCCTGGCAGGCTGGGAGAAGGGCAAGGCGTTCGACCCGCGCGAGGGAGCGTCCTCATGACCATGAGCAAGGAGGAGTTTCTGCGCTCGGCAGGGATCGAGATTCGAACCCTCGACGTATGGATCGAGCAGCGATGGCTCGTTCCGAAGGGGAGCGCATCCGAGCCGGCCTTCTCGGAACGGGACATGGCGCGCGCCCGCCTCATCCTGGATCTCGGAGGCAACCTCGGGGTGAACGATGAGGGGATCGACGTGATCCTCCATCTCGTCGATCAGATGCACGGGCTGCGCGATGCCCTGGCGCAACTGCGCAAGGCGATGCCCTGAACGGGGCATTGCAGAGGGGCGGCCCACATCGGATGCACGCATAGCCGTAGGCGGCCGAGGGCGGGATCAACGGAGGCCGGACCCGCGCCCGAGAGCGCGCCTTCACCGGACGAGCCAGATCCAATGGCGCAGCGTCCCTGCGCAGGATGCCCTCGGGCTTTGCTGAATAGGCCGAGAGGCGCGGCTGGCCGGCGCGTCAGTAGGCTCTCAGGTAAGGGAGCGGCTCGGGGCGGAACTCGGCCGCCACGGCCTCGATGCGCAGGAGTGCACGCCCGAGCGAGGCCTGCAGGTGCTCCCGCAGAGCCTCTACGGCCGCACCTGTTTCCCCGCGATCGAGAGCTTCCAGGATCCTAAGGTGTTCCGGCAGGAACGGCTCGGACGGAAACAGCGCCGGGATCCAGCGATACAGGAAGCTGTGCGCCACGAGGAGGGACTGATAGGAGCGGAGCGCCTCCATCATCGTACGTTGGCCGCAGAAGCCGAGGATCTCACCGTGGAGCTCCGCCTCGAGGACGTCGAGGTCACCCCCCGAGAGCGTCTCGGCCCGTTCCATGGCGGACCGCGTGGACTCGAGGGCGCGTCTCACCAGCTCCTTCGGAACCGAGTCAGCAGCTTTCGCGAGCGCCATCGGCTCCAAGGTCCACCGCATCTCGTAGAGCTCCGCCACGTGCTGCGGCGTAAGTGCCGGGGCAAACCAGCGGGAACCCTCGTCCTTCCGGATGATGCCGCGCTGGTTTAGCCTCGCCACCACCTCGCGCGCCACTGTCCGGCTCACCCCGTGGTGTTTCGCGATCTCTGCCTCCACCACGCGCCAGCTCGCAAAGGCCGTGCGGGAGACGATGCTGGTCTCGACCTCTCCGTAGATGCGCTCCCAACTCGCCGCCGGCGAAAGCTGGATCGGCCCCGGCGGCTCCATCGAACCATCGCCTGTGCCTGCGAGGCTGGTCACCACATAGCCGCGCCCCTCGGCGCGGGACAGAAGTCCCTGCTCGGCGAGCGAGGCAAGCGCCTGCCGGGCCGGCGCGCGGCTGATGCCGAACTCCGCAGCGACCCTGGATTCCAGGAGGCGGGTCCCGGCCGGAAGAGCACCCGCACGGATCCGGCGGGCCAGGATATCGGCCGCCCGGCTATGCAGACGGGAAACCCCGCTCAGCTGAACCGCGTCGAGGCCGGCGCTTCCCATCCCGCTCTATCCTGCGCGTCCGTTCCGGATGGACGTATCGGAACCCGCCATTCGTCGTACTTGTCAACGTCCGGGACGCTGGCCAAGATGCGGATCGAGCAATGTATCCATTAGACGTTTCGCATTGGAGGGACAGTGACGGGGCGGCTTGCGGGATTGACCGCATTCGTGACGGGGGCCGGCCAGGGCATCGGCCGGGCCATTGCGCTCGCCTATGCGGCAGAGGGCGCGCAGGTCTTCGCCGCGAGCCGCACGGCGTCCAAGCTGGCTGACCTGCCCGGGATTTCGAACGCGATCACTCCCGTCGCTCTCGATGTGACGGATGGGCCGGCGGTCGCCCGGGTCATCGGAGATGTTTCGCCCCTGGATGTCCTCGTGAACTGCGCCGGCTGGGTCCATGGCGGCACGCTGCTGGAGACGAGCGAGGCCGATTGGACGAGGAGTTTCGATCAGAACGTCACTTCGATGTTCCACACCATCAAGGCGGCGCTTCCGGCCATGCTGGAGCGCCGTTCGGGCTCGATCATCAACGTCGCGTCGATTGCCTCGAGCATCACGGGCGTGGCGGTACGTGCCGCCTATGGGGCAAGCAAGGCGGCCGTGATCGGGTTGACCAAGGCGGTCGCGCGCGATTGCGTTTCGGCCGGGGTTCGCTGCAACGCGCTCTGCCCTGGAACGACGCTGTCGCCCTCGCTCGAGGAGCGGATCCAGAGCGCGCCCGACCCGGAGGCGCGTCGGCGCGAATTCATCGCCCATCAGGCGATGGGCCGCCTCGGCACGCCCGAGGAGATGGCTGCGGTCGCAGTCTACCTCGCAAGCGCGGATGCCGCGTTCGCGACCGGCACGGCCGTCGTGGTCGACGGAGGGCAGACGCTTTGAGCGGAGGCCTGGAAGCGCGCTTCGCGGCCCAGGCGCTCTCCTGGTTCTCCCGTTCCGTGCTGGCGGCGGCCGGAGCCGACGAGGCGAGTGCGGACGCCGCCACACGGTCCATGCTGCACGCGTCCCGCCTCGGCGTGGACAGCCACGGCTTCCGCCTCCTGCCTCACTACGCCGCCGTCATCGAAGCCGGGCGGGTGAAGGGAGCGCCGGAGCTCTGCTTCGAGACGGGCGCGGGTGCGGTGGCGATCCTCGATGCTGGCCACGCGCAGGGGGCCCGAGCGGCCTATGCCGGTATGGAGCGCGCGATCGGGCTCGCCCGACAGTTCGGCGTCGGCGCGGTCGCAATCCGCAACTCGTCTCATTTCGGCGCCGCGGGCGCCTACGCGCTCGCTGCCGCAGAAGCTGGCTTGATCGGCTTTGCGACCTGCAATTCGGACAGCTTCGTGCGGCTGCACGACGGGGCCGAACGGTTCCACGGCACCAATCCGCTCGCCTTTGCAGTCCCCACAGGGAACGGGCGCCCGTGGCTCCTCGACATGGCGACCAGCGCCATCCCGCATAACCGCGTGCTGCTCTATGGCGGGCTCGGACGCGAGCTCCCCCCCGAGACCGCCTCTGACGGGAGCGGACGCGAGACGCGCGACCCGGGCGCGGTTCAGATGCTGGCTCCGCTTGGTGCCGCGTTCGGGTTCAAGGGGGCTGCCCTCGCGGGCGTCGCCGAGATCTTCAGCGCGGTGCTGACCGGAATGCGGCTCAGCCCCGAGATCCTGCCGATGGGAGGCCCCGATCTCTCCACCCCACGCGAGATGGGCGCCTTCGTTTTGGCGCTCGATCCCGCGGCCTTCATAGGGGCGGACGCCTTCGCGGCCGGGATGGAGCGCTACCTTTCCGCTCTCCGCGGCTCGCGTCCGGTCGAGGGCGGGCTCGTCATGGCGCCGGGCGACCGCGAATGGGCGGAAGCGGAGCGGCGCGAGCGGGACGGCATCCCGATCGACCCGACGACCCTCGCGGCCTTCGCCAGCATGGCCGAGCGGCGCGGCCTTGGACTACCGCAGCCGCTCGGCCCGGCTGGCGACAGCTCGATGTGACATGACCAATGAACAGGGAGGGAATGATGAAAAATGCCGTTCACTCGTTTGTCGCACTCGGCGCGGCCCTGGCTGCGATCTTGGTCGGAGCGCCGAGCGCGGTTGCGCAGCAGAAGACATTCACCCTGCGCCTGAACCACGTGCTCGGTCCGAACGAGCCGTTCCACCGCGGCTTTCAGGACTGGGCAAAGCGGGTCGACGAGCGCACCAAGGGCGGACTCAAGATCCAGGTCTTCCACTCTGCGCAACTCGGCGTCGAGGAAGACATCATCGAGCAGATGCGCCAGGGCGCCGCGATCGGCCAGAACACCGATGCTGCGCGGCTTGGGAACTACGTGAAGAGCCTTGCCGTAATGAACGGCCCTTACTTCGCGACATCGCTCGAGGATGTCGAGAAGCTCGGCAAGGCGCCCACCATCACGAAGGCCGCGGATGAGCTCGCCAAGCAGCACGGGCTCAGGGTCGTGTGCTTCGACTGGGTGCAGGGCTATCGCCACTTCTTCACGAACAAGCCCGTCCGCAAGCCGGCCGACCTCGCCGGTCTCCGCATCCGCACCCCGCCTGCGCCGATCTGGCAGGAATCGGTCCGAGCGCTGGGCGCCGCGCCGACCGCGATGGCGTTCGGCGACATGTATCCGGCATTGCAGCAGCAGGCGATCGACGGGGTCGAGCTCGTCTACAACAACATCCCGGGCGGGCGCTTCTACGAAGTGCTCAAGTTCGCGAACGAAACCAAGCACATCATGCTGGTCAACTTCCAGGTCGTCGGATCCCAGTTCTTCGACAGCCTGCCGGCCGAGTACCAGACGGCGCTCGTCGAGGAGTGCAGGAAGGCTGGCCGGGAAACGTCCGAGAAGATCCTTGCCTCTGAAGCGACCGTGCGGGCGCAGCTGAAGAATCGCGGCATGACGGTCGTCGAAGATGTGGATCTCGCGGCATTCAAGCAGGCCGGCAACGCGGCCTACGAGAAACTCGGACTCATCGAGGTGAAGAAGGCCGTCGAGGCCGAAATCGGCCGGCAATAGGCAGACCCCGAGGAGCCAGCACGATGAGGACTGCCTATCGCGCGCTCGGCCGCGCCGAGGCCATTGTCGCCGGGATATTCCTGGTCGCGATGGTGCTCCTCATCTTCCTGGGTGGCTTGGCGCGCCTTGCGCACATGCCTCTCAACTGGACCACGGATCTCGCGACCTGCCTCTTCGCCTGGGCCTGCTTTCTCTGCGCCGACATCGCCTGGCGGAATGGAGGCTTGATGGCGATCGAGATCGTCACGGAGCGCCTTCCTGCCGGGGCGCAGCATGTGGTCACGTGGATCAACTACGCGATCATCGCCGGCTTCCTCGCCTACGTGGTCGGGGCAGGTCTGTGGCTGTCCTGGGTGAGCCGGGCGCGCAGCTTCCAGGGCATCCCCGACGTCAGCTATTCCTGGATCACGATGAGCCTGCCGGTCGGGGCGGCGCTTCTCCTCATCACCACGATCGTCAAGGCTATCGACCATCGGCGGCTGACGGCCGCCGCCCCTGCGGCGCCGATGGCCTGAGCGCCGGCCATGCTCCTCGTCGCCATCGGCTTCACGCTCTTCATCCTCATGGGGATGCCGGTCGCCTTCGCGATCGGCATCTCGGGCGCGCTGTTCTTCCTGCAGAACCCGGACCTGCCCTTCACGATACCGGTCCAGGTGACCGTCTCCCAGACCCAGAACTTCGCGCTGCTCGCCGTCCCGCTCTTCATCATCGCGGGCAACTTCCTCAACAAGTCCGGCATCACGGAACAGCTCCTCAAGCTCGCATCCGTGATGACCGGCCGGCTTCGGGGCGGCCTGGCCCAGGTGTCGCTCGCGCTCTCCGCGCTCATGGGCGGCGTTTCTGGCTCGGCCATCGCGGACGCTGCCATGCAGGCCCGGATGCTCGGCGACGCCATGCTGAAGCGCGGCATGTCGAAGGGATTTGCCGCAGGCGTCCTCTCGTTCGGGTCCCTGCTCACCCCCGTGATCCCGCCGGGCATCGGCATGATCCTCTACGGCACGATCGGTCAGGTCTCGATCGGGCGGCTGTTCGCGGCGGGGTTCGTGCCGGCGATCCTGCTCTGGATCGCGCTCGGCATCGCCGTGAACGTCACCGCGCGCCGGCGTGGCTATCCGCCGGAGCGGGACAAGCGGCCGAGCGTCGCCGAGGTCGGGACAGCGCTGCGCGGCGGCATCTGGGCGCTGCTCTTTCCGGTGTTCCTGCTGGTCGGGTTGCGGGCCGGCGTCTTCACGCCGTCCGAGATTGGTGCCTTCGCGGTCATCTATGCCGTCGTGGTCGGCATCGCGCTGCACCGCAAGCTCACGCGAGCCTCCTTCCTGGAGGCGCTCGAGGGCAGTCTGGCCGATGTCGGCGCCGTCATGTTCCTGATCGCCCTGTCCGCGATCATCAGCTACGGCATCGTCTACGAGCAGGTGCCGGATCAAATCTCGCAGCTCATTCTCGGGCTGACCGAGAACCTGCAGGCCGTGATGATTCTTATCGTCATCTTCCTGCTGATCGCCGGGTTCGTGATCGACTCGACCGTGCTGATCATCATGCTGACGCCGATCTTCCTCCCGCTGATCGAGCAGCTCGGCGGCGACCCGGTTCATTTCGGCATGGTGTTCATCATCGCCGCGACGATCGGCAATTTCACGCCGCCGGTTGGCGCCGCCATGTACGCGGTCTGCTCGATCCTGCGGACATCCATCGGCGAATACACGCGCGAGTCGGTGGCATTCTTCGCCGCGGTGGCGCTCGTGACCCTGGCGCTGGTGTTTCTGCCGGATCTCGTCCTGTTCCTGCCGAACCTGCTGTTCAATCGGTGAGGCGGCGCGGATCGAACATCACGGATAGCGCCCTGATACGGCTGGCGAACCCGCCGAAACTGGTCCGCCAGCTTTTTGGGGCAGCACTGGACGACCTCTTCGACCCAACCAGCAGAGCGTACAGGAGGTCGGCTCCTGCCCCCCGCCCGTTCCCCTGGATGGCCCTGAAGGGTACCAACCTGCCGCCCATCGCCGGACCGGAGGGAGACGGCCGATGCGGTCGCCTGAGCGAGGGCCCGGCGGGTGGCAGGGGCGTCACCCCAGGATGAAATCCGCCACGAGCTTGATGTTGAGCCCCACGATGATGGCGGCGATTGCGGCCGAGCTGGCCGTCAGCCATCGGGGCGAGACGAGGGTTCCCATCTTCCGCCTGCTGGCGGTGATCAGCACCAGCGGGATGACCGCGAAGGGGAGCTGCAGGCCGAGGACGACCTGGCTGAGAATGAGAAGCTTCGCGGTGCCGGCGTTGCCATAGGCGATCGTCACCGCGGCGGCCGGGATGATGGCCAGCCCTCGCGTGACGAGGCGTCGGAGCCACGGCGCAATGCGGAAGTTGATGAACCCCTCCATGAC
>JAFAEL010000267.1 GCA_023423995.1 Pseudomonadota bacterium
GCCCTGGCTCGTCCCGGTCTTGAGCGCGACCGGAAACGGGAACTCGGTCGCGCCATAGCGCGGGAAACTCGGCAAGCGGGCCAAGGGATCGGCCAGGAAGAGCGTCACGAGCCTTGCGCTCTCGACCGAGAGAACGCGGCGCGGGGGGGCGACGCGCTCGCCGGCGTACCAGACGAGATCGCCGATCACGCCATCCTCGGCCAAGGCCGCATAGGCCCGAACAAGCTGGTCGAGGCTCGTCGGCAGCGAGCCGATTGCCATCGAAAGCCCGAAACTCTCGGCCGGCACATCGAGATCGTGCAGTCCGAGCGCCCGGAAGTGGCGGAACGTCGCCTCGAGGCCGATCTCGCGCAGGAGGTTCGTGGCCGGAACATTGCGGGAATTGGCGAGCGCCTGGCGGGGCAGCATCGGGCCGAGAAAGGCTCCGTCGGCGTTCCCGATCCCGGCCGCGCCCTCGGCAAGATCGGCCATGACGTCGCTCGTGCGGAGCCGTCCTCGCTCGAGGGCGAGTGCATAGATAAAGGGCTTGAGCGTCGAGCCTGGAGAGCGCTGCACGCGCGTGAAATCGATCGCTCCGCCCCGCCGGTCGCGATAGTCAACCGAGCCGAGCGAGGCGAGGACGCGACGCGTGCCGCGCTCGACCACCATGACGGCGACCTGCTCGGCGCCGGCCGCACGCCAACCGGCCAGGTGCTTGCCCGCGAGGCGACTCACCCGCTCCTGAATGCCGAGATCGAGGCTCGTCGTGATACGGGGATCGCTCGCCCGCGCCGGCACGAGTTGCCCGGCCTCGCGCAGCGCCTCGAACCGAAGCAGCGCATGCAGGGCGCCTGGCCGGCGTGGTCGGGGCGGCGGCGCGATCTCGTCGAGCTGGCGATGGGCGAGCGACAGCTCCGCCCCGGTCACGATGCCTTGGCGGCCGAGTTCGTCGAGCATGGAATGCCCACGCCTGATGGCGCCGGCGAGCCCCTCCGGCCGGAGCGGATTCATCCGGGTCGGCGACTGGGGGATCGCCGACAGGAGCGCGATCTCGGCCCAGGACAGGTCCTCGACGGGCTTGTCGAGATAGAACCGGGCCGCATGCGCAATGCCGTGGCTGCCGTTGCCATAAGGCACGAGCCGCAGGTACTGCGCGAGCACGGCCTCGCGGCCGTAGCGGAGCGTCAGCGCGACGGCGGTCGCGGCCTCGAGCGCCTTCGACCCAAGATGACGCGCGGCCGGTCGCTGCATGCGGGCGACCTGCATGGCGATCGTGGAAGCACCGGAGATGCGCCGCCCGCTCGTCAGGTTCTGCCGGACCGCGCGGGCGAGGGCGAGCGGGTCCAGCCCCGGATGCGACCGGAAGCGCCGGTCTTCCAGCGCGAGCGTCGCGGCAACCACCCGACCGGGGAGCCTCTCCAGCGGCCAATACCCGTAATCGATCTGCCGCCCGCCCCCCTCCGCCCCGGTCTCGTTGCCGAGCTGGGCCAGGAAGGCGCCGCTGCGGTCGTAGAGGATCGGCGTGGCAGGCGGGGATTCGAAGCGCGCACGGTCGAGGATGAGAAGAGCGAGGGCCGCGCCGAGTGCGGCCGTGACAAGCGCAACTGTGAGGGCGAGGCGCTTCCCCTCCCCCCGCAAAAGCGGCGGGGAGGGGGTAGGGGTGGGGGGAACCCGGCCGAACCAGCGCGTGAGAGGTCGCAACTGCCACGACCGCCCCCCACCCTTACCCTCCCCGCCGCCAGCGGGGGGAGGGAGCGGCCCCCGCGCGCTCATCCCCCTCCCCGCAAGCCCGGCTCCGGCAGGGCAGCCAGAATCGTCTCGACAACGCCGTCGAGGTTCTCAACGACCTCGCCGTTCCAGAAACGAAGGATGCGGTAGCCGGCCCCCTCGAGATAAGCTGCGCGAACAGCATCGTGCCGCTGCACCGCCGGCAGCCCGTGCTGCGCACCGTCGAATTCCACGATCAACCTCGCGCCGTGATGCGCGAAGTCGGCGAAATAGGGCCCGATCGGCACCTGACGGCGAAAGTGGCCGCCCTGAAGCTCCAACAGACGAAGCTGCCGCCAGAGCCTCCGCTCCGCCGGGGTCGCGCTCCGCCGAAGACTGCGCGCCCTTGGGGTCCGAGGATCGCGCCTGTCGGGCTGATCTGCGGAGCGGGCCATCCCCCTACCGCTCGATCACCACCCGCGCACCAGCCGAGGCGCCGTAGATCCCGGCCTGGTACATCGTCTCCGCCTCACCGGGCGGGGACGTGAAGGTTCCCGGGATCAGGGCGCGGGCGCGGAAGGTGAAGCGGTAATTGCCCTTTGGAAGCTGCTCGTAGGCGTAGAGGACGTGGTCGTCGTTGAACGCGACGTAGGTCGGGGCAAGCGTCGGGCCCGCGGAGGGTACGGCCTCGGCCGGAGCTGTCGCGAGGTTCGGGTTCAACGGCTCGAGCCCGGCCGCGAGCGGAAGACGGATGGCGACATGCGTCCGGTCCTCGCCGTTAACGAGCTCGGCGCTCTCCTCGACCACCTCGCCGACCTTGAGGCGGACGGCATTGTCGTTGTCGACCGCCAGCCGCTCCATCGGCGCGCCGCCGCCCGGCACCTTGAAGAAGGTCCGGGACAGCACGAAGCCGTTCGCGGCGGGCTTGGCCAGATAGCCCGGCTCGACCGGCTGATAGCGGGTGTCGACGAGCGCCACGACCGGGCGCCCGCCATTGTTCTCGACGCGCTGCGCCTGCGGCTCCGTCGAGACCCGCCGGACGAGCGGCGTCGATCCGCCGAGCGTCACGCGCTCCGAGCCGCTCGGGCGCGAGAGCGTGACCGGAACGGAGGCATTCGCGGCCCGCCAGGTCTCGGCGAGCGCACGGATCGCCGCCGCGTTGGCATTGGTCGAGCCCCAGCCGTTCCCCTCCCCGAGCCGGATCAGCCCGTCCCTGAGCACGGCATTGCGGGAATCCTCCGACGCCGCGACCGCGGTCGCACGCACCATTGCGGCGAGGGTCCGGGTCTCGGAGGGCAGGATCACCGGGCTCGCGCTCTCGCCCGCGATGCCGGAATAGACCGGCCTTCCGTCGCGGTTGAGGATCCTGACCCGGCTCCAGAGGGTGTCTACGAGGCTCTCCTGCAGCCGGCGGTCATCGCCCGGCAGCTTGGAAACAGCATAGGTCGCCTCTGCGACCGCGAGGCTCGGCATCGCGTCCGCGCGGCGCGCGAGTTCGGTCGCGTAGGCCTCGTCCACGAGCCCGCCCTCGGCAAGCGCGGTCAGCGCCTCGACCCGCTCGCGCAGTTCGTTGTCGCGCAGGAGCCGCGGGTAGTCGGAGCGGAGCGCGAGCTTCAGCACCTTCGACAGGCGGTCGAGCAGGGTCTTGTCGACGGTCTCGCCGCCCTTCTCGGCCGAGACCAGGAAGCGGTAGGCCCACGCCGTCAGGGAGACATTGCCCTTCGCGCGCGGCCAGAAGGCCACCAGCCCGTCCTCATCGATAGCAGCGTTGATCGAGCGCTGGGTCGAGCGGACGTTGTCCGAGAGACGGTCGCCGAGCCCGCTCGCCTGCAGGATCGGCAGGAACGGCTTCAGGGCAAGGCCCGCCGAGGCCGTCGCGATGCGCTGCTCCGTACAGCCATAGGGATATTCGACGAGATAGGTCATGCCGCCGATGAGGCGCACCACGACCGGATCGTTCGCGACCGTGATGGTCCGCGAATAGGAGCCCGGGCGTACGGCTCCTGGAGGCAGCGCGAGATCGACCGCCCGGCCGGGCGCGACATCCAAAACCTCGCGCCGCCTGACCGGCGGGCGGTCGGGCCGGACTGGCAGGTCGATCTGCACCGCGTCGCCCGCCTTGTCCGCGTCCCGCTGGAGGACGAAGCGAAGTCGCGCCCGCTCCTCGCCGGACCGGAGCTCGCCGATCGTGAGCGGGAAGTCGGCCCGCGCCGGGAGGTTGCGCTCCCAGGCCAGCGAGCGTTCGGCCGGCCCTTCGAGCGCCGCGCCCTCCGCCGTGATCGCCACCCGGCCGGTGCCGCCAGGCCCTTCCACGATGCGGCCGATGAGGCCGGCATCGAAACGATCGCCCGGCCGGACGAAGCGCGGCAGAGCCGGCTGGGCCACGAGTTCCTGCCGGATGAGCATCTCGCCGGTCGCGAAGCCGAAGCGGTCCGGGCCGGAGATCGCCTTCGCCCGGAGCTTGAACACCGTCAGCGTGTCCGGAAGCTTCACCTTGATCCTGGCGATCCCATCCTCGCCCACGGGCACGCGCGGCAGATAGACCGGGACCGGCGTGAAGTTCTTCCGCACCGAGATGTTCTCGATCCCCCAATCGTCCACGGCCTCGTCGCCGCCCGGGTTCTCGTCGAGCGGGATGATGCCGAACGCCATGTTGCGCGTGTCGCGCGCCGCCATCCGGGTCGGGCGGTTCACCACAAAAGATGGCAGCGGATCGAGCGGCCGCTCTCGCGCGAGTGACAGAACCGCCTGATCCACCATCCAGAAGGTCGCCTCGCCAGCGACCGGCTTACCGGTATCGTCCGCGAGCCGCAGGGTCACCTCGACCTCGTCTCCCGGGCGAGCCCGCGCGGGCGCTTCGAGCGAGGCCACAACGATGTTCTTCGCGGGCGAGACCCTCACCCATTTTGTCGCCGCGATGGTGGTGGGCTTGGCAAGGTCGAAGGGCGCGGTCGGGTTCTGCTCAGCCCCGGCAAGCCGGCCCCGCATCACGAGGAAATGGACGGCGACCTTCGGCAGTTGCTGCTTGCGCAATGTCAGCTGGTAGCGACCGAAGCCGTTCTGGATATCGACCCAGTCGTAGAGGAACCGGCCTTCCGGCTCCTCGACGATCGCCAGCGCCCGGGCGTTCTGGAACGGGCTCTGGACGACGAGCGTCGCGGTTTCGCCCGGCGCGTATTCCTCCTTCTCGGTCGAGACCGAGACCGTTTCGGCCGGCGGCCGCGACCAGGTCACGGGCGTTGAGCCGCCCATGAAGAAATCGACCGACACGATTTGGCGACGCCCGATCCGGTCCGACGCCTCGACCTGAACCAGATAGACGCCCGCCTCCCGCGCCTCGAAGGACAGCTTTTGCGCTTCCGCCCCGGACGTGACCTTCCGCTCGACCAGCGTCTCATCGATCACCTGGGTCACGTATTTCGCCGAACCCTGGCTGAAATCAGAGGCTTGCAGCACCGAGCTCCAGTTCCGCCTGACAAGGCGGACATTCATGTCGAGTCCTGCCAGCGGCGTGCCGTCTGCCTTGACGGCCAGGACTTCTGGCTCGATTGCTCCCGCCTGAGGCAGATAGCGCGGGATCTTCACACCAAGCGTGAAGGGCGGCAGCGCCACGACGTTCTGAATGGAGCGTACCTGGATGTCGTCGTCGCCCGTGACGGTTGCCTCGACCGAATAGCGCCGCGGCTGCGCGGTCGGCTCTATCGTCGGGTCGAGCGTGAGGCGAGCCGAGCCTCCGGCATCGGTCTTCGCCTCGCGCTCCAGCACCGGTGTCGAGCGGAACTTCTGCTCGCCCGAGAAGCGGGAATCCGAGGAGAAGAGGAACCCCTCCCGGCCCGGCGGGCTCCAGACCTGCGGGAACTGCGTCACCCGCCACTTGATCGGGCGCTCGGCCACGAGGCCGCCGGCAAAGTACTTGGCGATGAGGTCGACGGAGAACTCGCCATCGAGCGGCACCTCTCGCGGACCGTTGAGCAGCACCTCGAATGTCGGAAGGCGATACGCCTCCTTCTTGAACGGGAACTCGCCGCAGGTCTCCTCCTCGCCGTCCGGCTGGAAACGGACCGAGTAGTCGCCGGTCGCCTCCGTCGTGACGTCGAACTTGTGGTAGAAGCCGCCGACCTGATCGAGCGAGACCGGGTATTTCCACTCCCCGTCGCCAGGCCCGTTCACGATCACCGTGCCGCCCTTCGAAGCGAAGGACAGCTCGCCGCCGAGGAACCGGCGGACCATCCCCTTGATGTGGACCGGCTCCTCCGGCCGGTAGATTGGCCGTTCGGTGAAGACGTGACAGAGGGTGCGCGCCTCCTCCCGGCGCTTCTCGTCCGGGTTCACGCTCCAGGCGAGCCAAGGCTCCTCCGGCTTCGTCCAGTTCTCGTCGCGGTATTCCGCCGGGCCGCGCGTCGGCTCGAGGACAAGCGTGTCGAGCCCCTTTTGCACGACAATGCGCCTGACCTCGCCCTTCTGCCGCGTCGCGAGGTTCCAGACGAAAGCCCCCTCCCCGTCCGTGCGGCCGCGCGCGAGCGTCACGAAGCGGTCGTTGCGCAGGCCTTCCAGCCGGATATCGGCCTCCCCGACCGGGCGCGCTGTCGAGAGCGAGGTCACGGCGAAGCGGACGCGCTCGGCCTCCTCCACGGAGGTCAGGACGAGGTCCGTTACCTGGACGCGGATCCAGCGGCGCTTGCCGCCGTCGATCGGGCGGAGGCCGACCAGGTAGGTGCCCGGCTGCTCGGGTCCGGCGATCTTGGCGAACTCGGTTTTCAGATCGAGCCCGAACTTGGCCTCTACGCCGCCGCGCTGGCTCGGCAGTTGGACGATCTCCGAGACGGCGGGAGAGCCGAGCGAGCGGATGCGCTCGGCCATGCCACCCGAGAGGATGTCGCTCTTGTCCGTCCAGAGGCCGGCCTCGTTGCCGGCAAGCGGCGGCGCGTCGTCGTCGCCAGTCTCGAGCCCGTCGGCCGGGAACGGCCAGAAGTGTCGGGCCAGCGGGTCGATGGCGTGGATGCGGATGTCGGCGCGCTCATAGCCGCGGCCGCGCAGCGGGACCATCTGCGGGCCGAACCGCTCCGCGATGCCCTGCGCGGCGTCCCATTTCAGGCGCGGCCGCTCGGGCAGGAAGGCGAGCCTCGTCCGAAACGCCTCGCCGCCGAGCGAGCGGCCCCGCGCATCCTTCAGCGAACCCGGTTCGACGCGTAGGTCGTAGATCGCGTCCGTGCGGAAGCGGCCCGACACCTTCAGGCGCGAGCCGTCCCGCTCGACTGCGAGGTCGTCCACGGCCGGCGTCAGGCGGAACGCGCCGCGTGCCCGGACGACATCCGGGGTTTCGGGCTCCGCCGAGAAACTGACGACGAAGCTGCGCCTTGGCGCGGCCCCGCTCTCGTCGTCAACGCCGTACTCGTTCGGGTCGCATTGGTGGATGCCGTCTCTCACCTGGCGAGAGAAGCCCTGCCCGCAGCCGAATTCCGTGATGGCAAAGGGGACGGCGGATCGCAGCGAGAGCTCGAAGCTCGGATCATCGAGGCCAGGCTCGTCGGACAGCTTCAGGCGCAGGATGGCGAGGCGCCCATCCGGCACGGGCTGGCGCAAGCGGACGAGGTAGGATTGCGCGTCCGAGCGCTTGGCTCGCTCCAGCGCCTTGATCTCGAATTCCCCTGCGCCTAACACCTGCCCGCTTTCCGCGGCGATCCCCGGCAGCGGCCTCAGTTCGATCGACAGAAGGCGACGCAGCGCCTCGACCTCGACCGGTTCCGGGAAGGTCAGTCCGAACTGGTCGAGATCGGGGATGCCATCGCGGTTTGGCTCGGGGGACGTCGCGCTCGGGGTGGGCAGAAGCGGGACCAGCCGCGTGGTCTTGCCCGCCGCCGCGATCTCGACCCGCTCCAGCGGCCGCCAGCTCTCGGCGGGGCGGAACTGCAATGTGCGGGCGCTCAGCCATTGCCAGGATCCCGCGGCCGCCGGGGACATCTTCACCACGCGGCCGGGATCGTCCTCCGGCCCGCCGGAGGCAGGCCCGGTATCAGCCGCAAAGAAGATGGTGATCGGATCCCAGCGGCGCAGGAATTTCTCGGGCACGACGCTCGCGCCGTCTGCGCGTTGCAGCCGGTCGAGCTGGACCGGCGGGCGTGGCGGCTCCGCGGCGAGGTTCTGGGCCGAGGCGGCGGCCGGGAGGAGGAGTAGCGAGCACGCCAAGGCGAGCACCCGAACGACTCCCCTCCCCCTTGTTGGGGGGGCATCGGGCGCGGGTCTCCTGCCCCTGAGAGGGCAGGCGCGAAGCGCCTGACGGAGGGCGACAGACCCCTCCCCGGTTCGAGCCTCCGGCTCGACTCGGCCCTCCGGTCCGGGGAGAGAGAAGAACAGCTGCCTCAGGACAGCTAGAGAGCGCTTCATCGACGGGCCCTCAGCGGGTGGGCGCGGTCGGGGCGAGGCCGACCATCTGCAGGTAAGTCCGGACGACGTCCGGCGGCGGGCCGGCGGGGGGCGGCTCGACGCCCACGATCGCGGGCCGAACGATGGCCGTCCGGCCATCCGCCGGAATGCTCGCCTCGAGCACGTAGCGGCCTGGCTCCAGCTTCTGGAGCTGCGCCACCCCGCTCCCGAGCGGGCGGCCGGAGGCGTCGAGCAGGAGCACGGAGGCGATGTCCGGCTCGGCTCGCACGCCGATTCCGATCTCTGCCGAACGCTTGACCTCGAAGCCGAAGAGCACGGCTCCGCCCGCCGCGACTGTCACGGGCTCTCCGATTCCCTCCCTGGCGGGAATCACGGCGCTCGCCGTGAGTTCGACCGAACCCGCAAGAATGCCATCATGGGGGGAATAGAGGCGGAGGGCGGCGTCGCCCGGGGTGAGGAGGGCGTGGAACTCCGCGCCCGACGGGAAGGCGAGCGGCGGGGCGGACCCACCCTGCTGCGCTAGCGCCAGGATCACCGGCGCGCTCGTGCGGACGTGAAGGAGTTTTGGCCCGTCCGCCTTGAAGGCGAGCGACATGGCGGGGCCGTCGAGCTTCACCACCGACGGGAGTTCCACCGGTTGCGTGACGGGCTCCGGCCAGGGCGAGCGCCCGCCACGCTCGATCCAGGCCGCAACGAGGCCGCGCTGGTGGGACAAGATGAGCTCGCCGGGCCCAGAAAGGGGAATAGAGCCGCCCCGCAGCACGCGGCCGTTCTTGCCCGTGAAGGTCGCATCGGCCCCGGCCGTCATAAGCCGGTCCCCGGGCTCAGCCGCGACCCGGAGGGCGAGCGAGCCGGCGGCCCCGAAGAAGCGCTTCAGCGCGGCATCGGCCTTCAGCTCGGCCATCCCCTCCCCGGCCGGCGCGACGGCGAGCCGGACCGGCCTCGCCTCAGGCGTGAGATTCACGAACAGGACGTTCGTCCACTCGCCGGTCGCCGTTCGGGTCAGGGTCTCGTCGCCGGTCCAGACCGTCATCGCGTGCGGGTGCGCCCAGTCCGCAATGGCTGCGGTCCCGGCAGGCAGGTCGAATGTGAGGCGCTTGAGGCCCGCCGGCAGCCGGACCGGCTGCGCCGTTCCCGCCTGGACGAGGCCCGAGAACTCGGTCGCCTTACGCGCCTCCTCGACGAGCTTCAGGTCGCGCGCGCCGATCCGGATCGGCAGGGCGTCCGCCCCGCCAGCATCCCAGGCTCGGAGCGCCTCGTAGCCGCCGAGCGCAACCGCGCTCCCGCTCGCGACCCCCATGCCGCGGCCTCCGGAGAGGCCCGGCTGGCCGAAAGTGGAGGTCGCGCGCCACACCCGCACCTCGCCCGCGCCCGGCGCGACCTTGGGCCAGCTCGCCTTGCCCTCGGCCGGAACGGTCAGGGCGATCTCGTCCAGCGGCAGGGCGGCGGGCTCGAGTTCGACCTTGCCGGGATCGCCGCGCGAAACGAGCCAGACCGTGTCGCCTTGCGGCACGATACTCCCATCTGCTGGCCGGAGCGCCTGCCCGGGAACGGAGCCCTGCAGCATGTTCCGGGGTGCCTGCTTGAAGGTGAGCACGCCTGAGCCCGGCGCGACCGTCAGGTCGATGCGAACGTCGCCCGAGACACGCCCGAGCGGCACAGGATCAAAGGATAGCAGGCCCGTTCCGCCGGGCTCCCGGTGGATGGCGCGCGCCGCGATTTCGATCCGTGCCAAGCCCCCGTCCACCGTCCAGGCCGCCACGCGCCAGGGCCGGGAGGCATCGCCGTCACCCGGCGCGGCCACGAGCGGCGACAAACCGCGATCGGTGCCGATGACCGTCCAGCGGCCGCCCACCTCGCGGCGCTCGAGGGAGAGCACCGATTCCGTGCCGGCCTTCGCGGCCACGACGAGCAGATGCCCTGCCTCGACGGCGGGAAGGCCGAAGACCCGCACACCGGCGCCTTCGACCGCGCGCTCGCCCTCGCCGTCGAGCGCGGGCTGCTCTACGCTTTCCGGTAGCGCGAGGCGGATCTCGATGCGGTGGTCGGCCGGCGGGGTCTCGTCTCGGGTCTCCGCGTCCGCGACAGCCTGCTCGCTGGGCGGCTGCTCGCCCTCGGCTTCGGCCGTTTCGGCAGCCTCGTCCGCCGGGGAGGTCTCGACTTCGTTCTCCGCTGACGCGTCCTCGCTCTCGGCATCGGGAGGTGGCCCGTCCTGGCGGACGGGGGCGCCTTCAACGGGCGACAGTTCGAGCGTGTAGGCCCCTGCCGGCAGGCGGCGGGACAGGCCAATGTTCCAGTCGTCCGCCCGGTCGTCGAGGCGCTCGATGACCCTGCCCTCGGAGTCCTTCAGGATGCCGCGGAGGTCCGTCCGGCCGAAGGTCGTCAGGCTGACGACGCGATCCTGTGCGATCGCAAAGGGCACAGTCACGGGAAGCTCGACCTTGCGCACCACGCCCGGCTGCAGCTCGTTCGCGGAGAGCGACACGCGGTAATCGAGCCGGTCGTTGCGGTCCTGCGCGCGTGCCTCCAGGGTGTAGCGGCCGGGTTGCAGGCTCCCCGAAAAACCCTGCTTGCCGACGATCCTGGCCACGGGCTGGGTCTCGCCCTCGTTGACGAGTTCGCCCGCCATGCCGTCCGGGAGGCTAAGCGTCACCTCCGCAGGCCCGGCGAGTGCGAAGGCCCAGCGGTCCGGCACCCGCTCCTGTCCCAGGGCGGCCGGCTCGAGCCACTGAAAGGGCGTCTCGGCGTCGAAGGGCAGCGGATGCGGCCCGTGTCCCGAAAGCTCGGGAGCCGGGACGATGCGGGTGAGCCGCACGACGGCCCGCGCTTCGACGGGCGGCGGCAGGAGCACGAGGCGGTAGCGTCCCGGCTCGAAAACGCGCTCGAGCGTGGTGAGCGGACCGGGAGCGGCCAGTGGCCACCCTTCCGCATCCTCCAGCCGGGCGCGGAACGGCTCGCCGAGTGCAAAGAGCTCCAGGCGATAGCGCCCGGCTTCGGCGATTTCGATCGGGAATACGGCCCCGACCCCGTCGGCGAGCGTGGCGCGCACACTGGCGTCCGGCGCGAGCACGCCCCGTTCGGGCAGGGAAGCCGGCACCGCGGTCAGCCCGAGCCGGCCGGCGGAATCCTGCGCCTTTACGGCGACGCGATAGCGGCCGGCCTTCAGATAGGTGAGCGAGAGCGCATTCTGTCCCGCTCCATTCGCCTCGGCCTTGTCGATCCGTGGCAGAAAGGAGGTCGCGAGCGTCAGGCCCGTCCTGAGCCGGCCCAGCGTCTCGATGCGGTAGAGCCCGCCTTCCTTGACGTCGACCGCGAAGCTCCTCTGCGCATCCCGGGGGAGGTCGAAGAAGCGTGGGGTGCCGGCCGTCACGGCCTCGAGTTGCTCGGCCGCGGGCGGCGGCGCGACAGGCGTGTGCTTAGTCGGATCTAGCCACGAGAGGACGGTGCCGCGGGCTTGGGCCGGGGCCGGGAGGCGCACGGTAGCCGAGCGGCCATTCGCAAGCTGCCTCTCGTCGGCCAGTGCCACCGCAACCGGAACGCCGTTCACGGCCACGGCGGCCAGGCTACCCGCTTTCGGCATCCGCACGGGAACGTCGAGCGCCTGCCCCGCCGCCTGATAGAGCGCGAGCGGGGCCGCTTCGAGGTCTGCCGGCAGGCTGCGGGCGACCGGCGCGAGCACCAGGCCCGGCGCCTCGTTGGCCAGGATTTGATAGTTGCCGTTCTGGTCGAGGTTGTGGATGCCGAGCGGAATGGAGTGGCGCGCTGCCTGTGCCCTCAGGGCCTCGGCCGAGACCCCGGGGGGGCCGAGCGTCACGTCGAGCACCCCGAAGGCACCCGCGACCGGGGACAGCGTCAGCTTGTACCAGCCCGGCTCGAGGTCCCAGCGCGGCGTCCGGCCGTCCGTGCGCGGCGGGCGGCCGCCGAGAAGCGGAGCGATCGTGGCGTTCGTCTTCGGCCCGGTGGTGGCCACCGCAATCGGCGTCGCACCCGTGACCTCGAAGATCAGGCTGGCCGTCCCCCGAAGATTCAGCTTTTGGCGCCAGGCCCTACTCGCGCCGACCTGCGGCGCATTGGAGGCGAGGACACGGCCGCCCCTGCCTTGTTCGAACCGGGCGAGGAGCACCGTCGCCGGGACCTCGTCCCCGCCCTCTCCGGCGACATCCACCGCGATCCAGTGCGGGCCGGTCCCCGAGATGCGGCGCGAGGCCGAAGGATCGAGAGCACGCAAGCGGAAGGGCTGTCCCTCCTGGCCCGAGACCTCGACGACCGCCGGCTTCGATGGGTCGCCGCTGCTGGACAGCGTTACGACCGGCTCGCGCGCCGCCTTTGAGATGGCTGCCGTGACCGGGGAACCGGTCTCGCGGCGGACGGAGAGGGTCGCCGCGGTGGGCTCAGGAAGCTCAAGATGGAACTGGGTTGCGGCCCCTGGCGCCTCGAAGCGAGCCGCACCCGTCGGGCCGATCGTGCCCTCGACCCATCCGCCCATTGGCTCGGGAAGCCCGAGCCTGACATGAAGCGGCTCGGCCGGATCGCCGTCCGTCCAGGCGAGCTTCGGCCCGCCATAGGCGGTGATCAGATAGAGGCCCGGCTCGACATCGCCATCGATACGGGCGCGGGTGAGCGGGTAGCCTGATTTCGGCGTGACCCGCGACATTCTAGGCTCGACGGGTGCGAGGTCCCGCCCATTCTGCCAGAGGCGCAGGTCCGCAAGGCTGCGCCCCGCCGCCTCGACCGAGACGCGACCGGGCTTTTCGAGCTGGAACCACCAGGAACGCTGGGTCAGATCGGACAGCTCGGTCGAGGCCGCGCCGCCATGGGCCAGTGCCGCCGATATCTCGCCCCGTTCGCGGAACGGCTCGACCACCAGCTTGGCCTCGCCCGGCGCATCCGGCGCACCAAGGACCCGAAGCTTGTAGGTGCCCGCGTCGAGGAGTTCGTCGATCCGGCCGTCCTTCACGCCCGGCTCGCCCTGCTGCTCGCCCGGTCCCGACATCTGGCTCACGAGTTGCAGAGCCATGCCGGTTCGGCTCTCGGCGCGGATCGCAAAGCGGCCGGGAGACTGCACCGCGAGCATCACGTCTGTCCGGCCGGCGGCTGGAACCGTGCTGCGCGACAGCGAGGCTTCCGCGGGAGCGGCCGAGACCGGCAGCGCTGCGACCGGAGGAAGAGGGGGCGACAGCAGGACCTGGGCGTCCGTCGGCACCGCCGCGGGTCCAGGCCGCACGGCCGCGCCGGGGTTGGCGGGCGGCAGGGGCATCGCGGCCGCTGGGGTGGCAGCGGCCGCAGCGTTCATGGCCGTGAGCCGGGTTCGATAGAGGCCCTGCAGGCACGCGGCCACGCGCTGGAGCGGCTCGTTCTTCGAGGCGCAGAGGCGGTCGCGGTTCGCAAGCCAGCTCCGCTGCTCGCCCCGCAATGCGCCGGCCTGCGCCGGCTCGCGGCCGAGGCGCGCCGAATAGGCGGTCGCAAGCGCGCGATCCTGCTCGATCAGCCCCGGCGTCGCGCAGATCGCCTGCTCGACCGGCGTGCGAGCCTTTGTACAGTCGAGGCCCTGGGCCGCAGCCGGCAGCGCCCCGACGAGAAGGCCTATCGCGAGGACTGACGCTCTGGTGGGCTGCATCCGACTGGGACCCCTCCGAGCTCGCGCCCGCAAGCTTAACAGGTCTTGAGATAATCGCGATCCATGCCGGCTCTGTTTCGGCAGGCGCTCCAACCTGAAACGATGCCGCACGGCACGAAATCAAGGGGCCGCACCACGCAATTCACACGACACGGCGATCCCGCAGAGAGAGGCCGAACGGAGAACGGCCCCGTGACCAGGCTGCAGGGAGGCATGATGTTGACGAAACTGAAGATGGTGGGAACGGCAGCCGCGCTCGCCGCTGCGCTCGGCGGGTTCGTGCTGATCAGCGCCGGCGAGAGCGCGCCCGTAGCGGCGGCGCCTGCCGCCCTCGCGCCTGCGCCACTCGCTTCGCTGGACGCCAAGCCTCCGCCCGCGCACCAGGCAGCCGCCGCCGATTGCGGGAAGCAGGCCTGGCCCTACGTGGCGCCCGAATGCCTCGCTGCCGCCAGCGGCACGCCGGTCCGCAAGGCCATCCGCACCATCGAGGTCAACGCCCGCTGAGCTCGTTCACTGCAGGTCGACCTTGTCGAAAGCGTGCCGGCCGAGGAGGTCCATGCGGAAGCCCGTGACCTCCTTCCGAGTCGCCATGAAGACGAGGGAATGGGCGATCGGCACCCAGGGCGCCTCGCGTTTCGCAATGGCCTGTGCCTCCCGATAGAGGCCCTCGCGTTCGTTGCGGTCGAGAATGCGCTTCGCCCGGGTGACTAGGCTGTCATAGGTGGGCTCGCACCACTTGGCGATATTGTTGCCGCCCGGACGGGCGGATGTGCAGCCGAGCAGAACATCGAGGAAGTTGTCCGGATCGCCGATATCGCCTGTCCAGCCGAACAGCGCCATGGGCGCTTCCCCGGCCAGCAGCTTCGCCCGGTATGTACTCCAGTCGGCCGTCAACAGGCGCAGCCGGATCCCGAGCTTGGCGAGGTCCGCCTGGATCATCTCCGCCACACGCTTGCCGTTGGGATTGTAGGGGCGGCTGACCGGCAGGTACCACAGCTCGGTCTCGAACCCGGCGGCGTGGCCCGCCTCTGCGAGCAGCCTCCGCGCGCCTTCCAGGTCGAAGGGGTAGTCGCGGATCTCGGCGTTGAAGGACCAGAGCATGGGCGGGAACGGGTTCTTCGCGACTGTCCCGGCACCACCATAGACGGCCTCCACGATCGCGGCCCTGTCGATTGCCATGTTCACCGCGCGGCGCACGCGCACGTCGTCGAACGGCTTCATCGTCGTGTTCAGCCCGACATAGCCGATGTTCAGCCCCTCCTGGCTCAGGAGCCGCAAGGCAGGGTCGGCGGAGATGCGGTCGGCGTCGGCGGGGTTTGGATAGGCCATCACGTGGCACTCGCCAGACTTGAGCTTCGTCAGCCTGACGGCCGCATTCGGCGTGATGGAGAAGACCAGCGTATCGACCGGCTGGCGCCCGCCCCAGTAATCTTCGAAGGCGCGATAGCGAACGACGACGTCCTTCTGGTAGCCCGCGAAGACGAAGGGCCCCGTCCCGATCGGCGCCTCGTCGATGAGCTCCTTTCGGCCCTCGCGCGCCAGGAAGTGCCCGTACTCGGCCGAGAGCACCACGTTGAAGGGCATCCCGAGGCTCGGCAGGAACGTCGCCTCCGGCCGCTTGATGGTGATCCGGAGCGTGTGGTCGTCGATTTTCTCGACGCGCTCGAGCAATTCCGGCATCCCGACGTCGCGGAAGTAATCGTACTGGCCGCCAGAGATTTTGTGGAAGGGGTGGTTCTGCTTCCATTGCCGCTCGAGCGAGAAGATGACGTCATCCGCGTTGAGGTCGCGCGACGGCTTGAAGCGCTCGCTCGCGTGAAACTTCACGCCCCGCCGGAGGTGGAACGTATAGGCGAGCCCGTCCTCGGAGATCGTCCAGCTTTCAGCCAGTGCAGGAACAGGCTGCAGCGTCGCGCTGTCCAGCTCCACCAGATTGTTGAACATCGGGCGTCCGGCATTCATTCCGGTCGTGTCCGTCACAAGCTGGGGATTGAGCGAGCGGGGATCGCCCTCCGAGCAGAAGACCAGGGTCTTGGCGGGGGCCGCCGAGACGGCCAGGAAACCGAGAAGGCTCAGCCCGAAAGCGGTTCTCATGTCCCCTCCTCCACAAGCTCGGCCTTGCGCCGCGCGTCCGCTTCCGCTCCCGCCGGGACCGTCGCAGGGATGTCGATCCGAACGGTCGTGCCCTCCCCGCGGCGGCTCTCGATGTCGATCCGCCCGCCGAGCGTTCCCGTCACCAGATTGTAGATGATATGGAGCCCAAGACCGGTCGAACCTCGGTCCCGGCCGGTCGTGTAGAACGGGTCGAATATCTTCGGCAGGTGCTCGGGCGCGATGCCGACGCCGTCGTCGGAGAATTCGATCCGCACCCAATCGCTCGGCAGGGTCGTGGCGACGAGCGAGAGATGCCCCCTGCGGCCATCCGGGAAAGCGTGGTCTCGCGCATTGGAGATCAGGTTCGTGATCACCTGGACGAGCGCGCCCGGATAGGAGTCCAGCATGAGATCGTCAGGGCACTCAGCGCTCATCTCGTGCCCTGCGCGGCGCAGCATCGGGCCGAGGCTCGTGAGCAACTCGTGTAGCCAGCCCTTCAGCTCGAACCGCCGGCGCTCCCCCGATGCCTGGTCCGCGGCGATCTGCTTGAAGCTGTAGACCAGCTCTGCCGCGCGGTTCAGGTTGACGAAGGTGAGGCGGGCACCCTCCGACAGGCGATCGACGGCACGTGTCATGTCCGACCGGAGGAGACGCCCGCTCTCAACCTTCTTGCGCAGCGTCTCCACCTCGCTTTCGAGCGCCGTCGAGGTCGTCATCGCGACCCCGACCGGCGTGTTGATCTCGTGGGCCACGCCCGCCACGAGTTGCCCGAGGGACGCCAGCTTCTCGGCCTGGATCAGGCTCCGCTGCGCATCCCGAAGCTCGGCCAGGGCGATGTCGGCACATTCCTTGGCGCCGCGCAGGTCGCGCTCCCGCCGGCTGAGCTCGGTCACGAAGACGTTCGCGGCCCTGGCCATGGCGCCGAGTTCGTCCCGGCGGTTTGCCTCCTCGATCAGGCTGCCGGCCGGGTTGGCCGCAAGCCCGATCATGCGCCGCTGCAGATTGCGCAACGGCCGGGTGATGGAGCGCGCGACCACATAGGCCGTCAGTGAGCCGAGCAGGAGCCCGATCGCCGCGCCGATCACCAGCGTCGTCCGGACAAGATGGCCTATGCGGTCCGCATTGGAGGTGAGTGTCTCGTAGACGCCGCTCGCCCGGGACGTCATGACCTCGGCGGTCTCCATCATGCGCGAGAGGATCGCATTCTGCTCGCGGATGCTCTCACCGGCCGCCGCCAGGCGCTCCTGCCACTGACTCGTGGCGTCCATCATCTCGGTCTGGATCAGCGGCGAGATCGGCAACTCGCCGATGGTGCGCGCCAGGATCTTGCTCTCGCCCACCATGCGGGCGACAGCATCCGCATCGCGCCTTGCAAGCGCGGTGGTCGTGAGCCGCTCCAGCTCCAGCATCTCGATGGCGATGTTCTGAGTCGCCTGCTCCGTCTCGGCCGCCTGGACGGCATAGGTGAGAAGCTGTGTCACCTCGTCGTGGAGCGCACGTTCCTCGGTTGCGTTCACCTTGATGAGGCGCTCGATCCAGTCGTCGAACCGCCTCGCGCCATCACGGGTCACAGCCCCGGCGACGCTCACCTTAAGCTGGTCGGCCGCGCGGGAATCGCCGGCGGCCCGCAGGCTGTCTGCAAGCCGTTCCGCCGCGTTCCTGATCCGTGCCTCCGCGAGCAGCGACGTGTCCCCTGCCACTTGGCCGTCACCCGCCGCGACCAGCCGCCCTTCGAGCGCGGCGGCCCGCAGGTCATGCGCGCCACTGACGATGTCGCGGGCTTGGCGGAGCTTCCGGTCGCCTGCCGTGATCGACGCGATGATGTCGGCGTTGGAAGCGTGCTGTCGCGTGCGGGCGCGATCGGTCAGCACGACCAGCGACGCGGTCCGGGCGTTCAGTTCGGCAACCTTCTGATCGCTCGCCCGCGTCAAGGACCTGAGCTGCGCCATCTCGCCCGAATAGCTGTCGAGGATGCGCAGCAACTCCTCGGCCGTGGTCCGCTGGGTATCCGCGCCGGAATCGTCGAGTTCCGCGAGGAGGGCCCGGGCCCGCGCCGCGGCCGCGTTGAAGCGCTCCGCCTGCTGCTCACGCCCGCCCGGCTGCGCCCGGATGTAGCTCTCCCGGGCATTCACGACCTGGACCAGATCGCTCAGCGCGGCGCCGGCCAGCGCGGCTCCGCTTCGCGCGCGCTCGGCCTGGTCGAGGAGGAGCCACGCGATGAGCGCGATCGCTGCCGCGACCGTGATCGGGATAATCCCGACCAGGGCGACTTTATAACGGATGCGCATCTGCTCGGGTCTGGGCTCGTGGTCTCTCGTTAGGGCGGCGCGGGCGACTGCTCGCACTCCAATGTTTCAATCTCAATTCGTCCCGATGCCAACGCCGCGCCCAGCGTGCGGCGCGTGGTCCCTTTCACGGGTAGCAGAAGTCTGCCGGCGGGCCGCAGCCACTGGGGCCCAAGCGGGGCGGAGAGGACGGCGTGGGTGTGGGCGTGGGCGAACGCCTTGATTGCGGTCCGTTGAACCGCCCCCGCCCCGCTTCGTTCTTCAAGGATGAGCGCTCCTGCGTCCAAGCAACCCGACGCGATCTCCAGCCTGCCGGTCGGCCTCGACACGCACCCCATGGAGGCGCGCTCGGTCGATGAACTTCCGGCCGGCGAGGGCTGGCAGTTCGAGCCCAAATGGGACGGGTTTCGCTGCCTCGCCTTCAAGGCGGGCGAAGAGGTGGAGCTCAGGGCGAAGTCGGGCAAGCCGCTCGGGCGCTATTTTCCGGAGGTCGTGCAGGCGCTGCGCGAGTTGCCGCCGGCCTCGTTCGTGCTCGACGGCGAACTCGCCATCCCGCAGGGGGATACCCTCAGTTTCGATGCCCTTCAGCTCCGGCTGCACCCGGCCGAAAGCCGTATCCGCAGGCTCGCGCACGAGACGCCGGCCCGGCTCATCCTGTTCGACATTCTACTTACCCCGGACCGCCGGGACATGCGGGACGCGCCCCTGTCGGAGCGGCGGGAGGCGCTCGAGGCATTCTGGGGATCCCTGGATGACAGGAGCCTGTTGCGGCTCTCACCCTATTCCCGCGACAGGGCCGAGGCGGAGGGCTGGCTCGCCAAGGCTGGCGGGGCGCTGGACGGCGTTGTCGCGAAACGCGTGGACGGCCGCTTTGAGGCAGGCGAGCGCGCCATGCTCAAGATCAAGCGCCTGCGCAGCGCCGATTGCGTGGTCGGCGGCTTCCGCTACGAGGCGAAGCGCAAGCTGGTCGGCTCCCTGCTCCTCGGCCTCTACGACGAGGAGGGTCGGCTCGACCATGTCGGCTTCACGTCCGGGATCGGCGACGCCGAGAAGCCGGGCCTGACGAAGAGGCTGGAGGCGCTGATCGAGCCGCCCGGCTTCACCGGGGATGCGCCCGGCGGACCGAGCCGCTGGGCGACGGAGCGCAGCACGGAATGGCAGCCGCTCCGTCCCGAGCTCGTCGCGGAGGTGCGCTACGACCATGTCACCGGCGGGCGCTTCCGGCACGGCACGCGGTTCCTGCGCTGGCGACCCGACAAGGCGCCCTCGCAATGCACCTTCGAGCAGATGCAGGAGGGGGCCCGGCCAAGCCGGGTGATCGCGGCCGTGACGGAGGGCTGAGACGGAGATGGCGAAGGAGGAAACCGAGATCGACGGCGTCCGGCTCACGAGCCCTGACAAGGTGCTCTACCCGGAGCAGGGCGTCACCAAGCGCGATCTGGCCGAATACTACCTGGCCGTCGCAGACGTGATGCTGCCCCATGTCGCCCGCCGGCCGATCACGCTGGTCCGCTGTCCGACCGGCCGGCAAAAGAAGTGCTTCTACCAACGCCACGCCGGCTCGGGTGTCCCGCCGGAGCTGAAGCAGATCCCGATCGAAGGTTTCGAGGAACCGTACCTGTATCTGGAGGATGCCCGCGGCCTGATCGCCCTGGTGCAGATGGGCGTGCTCGAGATCCATCCCTGGAACTCGCATGTCGACGAGCCGCACCGGCCCGACCAGGTGATCTTCGACCTCGATCCCGGCGAGGGGCTCGCCTTCCCGGACGTGGTCGCGGCCGCGCAGGAATTGAGGGCCAAGCTCGACAGCCTTGGACTCGCGAGCGTCCCGAAGACGACCGGAGGCAAGGGCCTCCACCTCGTCGTGCCGATCGAGCGCCGCTACGAATGGCGCGACGTGAAGAGCTTCGCCAAGGCCGTGGGGGACGCCCTCGCGAAGGATGCGCCGGACCGCTACCTCACGAAGCAATCCATCGCCGAGCGCCGGGGGCGGATCTATATCGACTACCTCCGCAACGACCCGACCTCGACGGCTGTCGCGCCCTACTCGACCCGATCGCGCGAAGGCGCGCCGGTCTCGGTGCCGTTGACCTGGGACGAGGTCGTGCCGAGCCTCGACCCGAAAGGCTTCATGGTCCGGACGGTGCCGGGCCACGTCGCCAGCCTGAAGGCCGATCCCTGGGCGAGCATCGCGAAGATGAAGCAGCGGCTGCCGAAGCTCTGACCCTCACGCGATCAGGATCGCCCGGAAATCGTTCACGTTGGTCAGCGTGGGGCCGGTCACCACCTGGTCACCCAGCGCCTCGAAGAAGCCGTGGCCGTCGTTGCGGGCGAGGCTGTCGGCGATCCGGATGCCCTTCTCGAGCGCCCGCCCGATGGAATCCGGCGCCAGATAGGCGCCTGCGACTTCCTCGGCCCCGTCTACCCCGTCGGTGTCACCGGCCAGTGCATAGATGCCGGGATGGCCGGCGAGCGCCTGGCCGAGCCCAAGCAGGAATTCGACATTGCGCCCGCCCCTGCCCTCTCCGCGGATCGTGACGGTCGTCTCGCCCCCGGAGAGGAGAAGACAAGGCTTCGGGAAAGGCTCGTTTCGGCGTGCGATCTGGAGGGCGATCCCGGCCAGCACCTTGCCGACGTCGCGCGCCTCGCCCTCGATCGCGTCTCCCAGGATGTGCACCGGGATGCCGGCCTCCTGGCCGACGGCCGCCGCGGCCTCGAGCGCCATCTGGGGCGCGGCAATGAGGCGGAACTCCGAGCCGGCGAGGCGCGGATCACCCGGCTTCACGCTCTCGCCGCGACCACTCTCCAGTATCTCGCGCGCGGCCGCCGGAACCTCGACGCCGTAGCGGGCCAGGATGGCCATGGCGTCCTCGCAAGTGGTTGCGTCCGGCACGGTCGGACCGGAGGCGATCACGGCCGGATCGTCGCCCGGCACGTCCGAGATCGCGAGCGTGACCACCCTCGCGGGGTGGCAGGCCGCGGCGAGCCGACCGCCCTTGATGGCCGAAAGGTGCCGGCGAACGATGTTCATCTCGCCGATATCTGCGCCGGAGCGAAGGAGCGCCCTGTTGATCTCCTGCTTGTCGGCGAGGGTCAGACCCTCAGCCGGCAGCGCCAATAGGGCCGAACCGCCGCCGGAGATGAGGGAGATCACGAGATCGTCCGCCGTGAGCCCGCCGACGAGTTCCAGGATCCGTCGGGCGGCCCGCTCTCCCGCGGCGTCCGGCACGGGATGGGATGCCTCGACGATCTCGATGCGGCGGGTCGGAGCCGCATGACCATAGCGCGTCACGACGAGGCCGGAGAGTTCGCCCGGCCAGTGCTCCTCGAGCGCGCGGGCCATCTCGGCCGAAGCCTTGCCGGCGCCGATCACCAGCGTGCGGCCCCGCGGCGGCTCAGGCAGGTGGCGGGCGATGACCCGCGCCGGCTGCGCCGAAGCAATCGCCGCGTTGAAGAGGCGCACCAGCAGCGCCTTGGGGTCCTCGATTGTAGCCATCGCGTGTCCTCGCCTCCCCTGCCCTGCCCGAAACAGGCAGGCCGGGGCAAGAAGCGGCTGGCGCAAGTCACCCCGGCAACGCTAGATGAGGTCAGCCGCGCCAGACGGCTCGCATCGGGAGGAAGTGCATGCTGTCGGAGGCGACGCGCGCCAAGCTGAAGACGGTTTCCGTCGCCACGCTGACGACGGCTCTCTTCAAGCGCGGCCTGCGCAACCAGTTCATGCAGGACGTCCACCCGCTGAACCCGAGCGGCGCCCCGATGGTCGGCCAGGCCTTCACGCTGCGCTACATGCCGGCCCGCGAGGACCTGAACCCGATCTCAGTCTTCCAGGACCGATCCCACCCGCAGCGCAAGGCGGTGGAGGAATGCCCGCCGGGGGCGGTCTTCGTGATCGACAGCCGTGGGGACGCTCGGGCCGCCTCCGCTGGCGGGATCCTAGTCACGCGCCTCATGAAGCGCGGCGTCGCCGGGATCGTGACCGATGGCGGCTTTCGCGACTCGCCCGAGATCGCAGGCCTCGACATCCCCGCCTATCATCGCCGCCCAGCCCCGCCGACCAACCTGACCCGGCTTCAGGCGATCGACATCAATGTGCCGGTCGGCTGCGGCGAGGCTCCCGTCTTTCCGGGTGACGTGATCGTGGGCGATGCCGAGGGCGTCGTCGTCCTTCCCGCCCATCTCGCGGAGGAACTCGCGGACGAGGCCGTCGAGATGACGGCGTTCGAGGATTTCGTGACGGAGGAGGTTCGCAAGGGCCGGTCTATCCTGGGCCTCTATCCGCCGACGGATCCCGAGACGCCGGCGCAGTTCTCCGCCTGGCGGAAGGCGAACGGGCGGTGAGCGAGACCATGAGCAGGCGCAAAACTCCCGAGGATCTTCGCAGCCAGCGCTGGTTCGCGCCGCAGGACCTCCGCTCATTCGGGCACCGGTCCCGGATGCTGCAGATGGGCTATTCGACGGCCGACTTCGCCGGGAAACCGGTCGTGGCCATCATCAATACCTGGAGCGACCTGCAGCAGTGCCACCAGCACTTCAAGGCACGCGTCGAGGAAGTGAAACGCGGCGTTTGGCAGGCGGGCGGCTTCCCGGTCGAGTTGCCGGCCTTGTCGCTCTCGGAAAGCTTCACCAAGCCCACCACGATGCTCTACCGCAACCTCCTCGCGCTCGAGGTTGAGGAGTTGCTTCGCCAGCATCCGGTCGACGGGGCGGTTCTGATGGGCGGGTGCGACAAGACCACGCCCGCCACCATCATGGGCGCCATCAGCATGGACCTGCCTACCATCTTCATGCCTGCGGGCCCGATGATGCGCGGCCATTTCGGCGGGCAGATCGTCGGGTCGGGCTCCGACGTGTGGAAGTACTGGGCCGAGAAGGAAGCAGGCACCATCACGAACCAGCAATGGAACGACATGGAGGCCGGGATTGCCCGCTCGGCCGGCACCTGCATGACGATGGGCACGGCCTCGACGATGACCATCATCGCCGAGGCACTCGGCCTGACGCTGCCGGGCGCGACCTCGATCCCGGCTGCCGACGCCGCCCATCCCCGGATGGCGACGGAGTGCGGGCGGCGCATCGTCGATATGATCTGGGAGGACCTGAAGCCCTCCGACATCATCGACCGACGCTCGGTCGAGAACGCGCTCGTCGTCCACAACGCGCTCGCGGGCTCGACCAACGCCATGATCCATCTGGTCGCGATGGGCCGCCGGGCCGGCGTCGAGGTGAACCTGCGCGACTTCGACGACTTCGCCGGGCGCGTGCCGGTGATCGCCAACCTGCGCCCATCGGGCGCCTGGCTGATGGAGGATTTCCACATTGCCGGCGGGACGCGTGCGCTCTTCAAGCGGCTCGAAGGCATGCTGCACCTCGATGCGCGCACCGTGTCGGGCGCCTTCGGCGAGGGCTTCGCCCATTCGGCCGTCTACAACGACGACGTCATCCGGCCGCTCGACCAGCCGATTGCGGCTTCCGGTGGGACGGCGATCCTCTACGGCAACCTCGCGCCCGACGGCTGCGTGATCAAGCCGCCCGCAGCGGAGCGGCGTCTGCTGCAGCATACGGGGCCAGCCATCGTCTTCGACCATTACGACGAGATGACCGCGGCCGTGAACGATCCGGATCTCGACGTCACGCCGGACCACGTGATGGTGTTCCGGAATGCCGGCCCGATCGGCGGCCCGGGCATGCCGGAATGGGGCATGCTGCCCCTGCCCAAGAAGCTCCTCGCCCAGGGCGTGCGCGACATGGTCCGCATCTCGGATGCCCGCATGTCCGGCACGAGCTACGGCGCCTGCATCCTCCATGTTTCGCCCGAGGCAGCGATCGGCGGCCCACTCGCAGCCCTCCGCAACGGTGACCTCGTCACCGTGGACGTCGCCGGTCGGCGCCTGCACGCGCATCTCTCGGACGGCGAGATTGCGGAGCGGCTCAAGAGCTGGACGGCGCCTCGGGGCGAGTACCCCCGTGGCTACAACCGCCTCTACGCAAAGCATGTCCGCCAGGCGCATGAGGGCTGCGACTTCGACTTCCTGGAGGGCGCAGGCGGAGTCGGTGAGCCGGAGATCCACTAGGCTGCGGACCCATAACGCTGGCGCGGGTTGGCGGGGTGTGATTCAGGCTCCTCGAGGAGGAGCGAATGGATCGATTCTGGCTGACCGAGGAGCAGTTCGCGAAGATCGCGCCTCACCTGCCGACCGACACGCGCGGCAAGGAACGGGTGGACGACCGCCGAGTGATCAGCGGCATCGTTCATGTCCTGAAGTCGGGCGGGCGCTGGGCCGACGTTCCGACCGAGGTCTACGGGTCGAAGAAGACGCTCTACAATCGCTTCGTGCGTTGGGCTACAAAGGGCGTGTGGACAAGTTTGTTCGAAGCGCTCGCGAGCGCCGGCGGGCCGCCCGCACAGGTGCTGATCGATAGCTCGGCCGTGAAAGCGCACCGGTGCGCGTCGGGCGGTAAAGGGGGGAGCAGAGCCAGGCCATCGGCCGCTCGCGGGGCGGGCGCACGACCAAGATCCACGCGCTCACCGACCAGTTCTGCCGACCGCTCGCCTTCCTGCTGACGGGCGGGCAGGTCGCCGATTGCACGGCCGGGGAGCAACTCCTGGAGCAGTTGCCCGCCTGCCGCGTCTTGCACGCCGACAAGGGTTACGACACCGACGCGATCCGTCGACAGGTCCAGGCGAGCGGGGCGGCTCCCAACATTCCCTCCAAGGTTACCCGACGCTGGAAAGCGTGCTTCTCGCCCGCTCTTTATCGCGGCCGCAACGCCATCGAGCGCATGTTCTGCCGCCTCAAGGACTTCCGCCGCATTGCAACCCGCTACGATCGGCTCGCAACGAACTATCTCGCCGCCGTCTGCCTCGCCGCAACCGTCAGGAACCCTAGGGCCGGCCGGCCAGCTGCATGGCTGCGCAAACCCAGGCAAGTTCTCGCCTTCGGGTATCGTCCGCATTGACTCTGGCCGAACGAGGACCGCGCACGCTCGGAACAGGGCATCGTCGCGCCTGTTTGAGCCCTCGGATCCGCGCGGTCTCCCGCGCGTCGGAGAGAATGACCCATGCTCCCTACGTCCGGGAAGGCGAAGTTCGGCCTCTTGGCTCTCGGTCTCAGCTGCTTCGCCGCCCCGACGCTTGCGCAGGGGCCCCTGGACGGGCTGACGGAGGAGGGCTGGAAGAACCTTCGGGCAAAGGCGAAGTCGAGCGGATATTCGTCGTGCATCGCCTCGGCCAGCAAGCAGACGACAAATCAGGCCCTCGTGACATCGTATTGCGGGTGCATCGCCGACAGCATCGCGGCGTTCCCTGAGGACACGATGAAGCAATACTACGCGGCATCGCTGACGAACGCGCCACCCACCGGTACGCTGAAGGACATGCTGGATGCGCAGGCAGCCGAGTGCATCAAGGGCGCGATGAAAGCCTTGCCGACGCCGCAGTAAGGTCCGGCCGGCTGCCCCCTCGGCTGGCCCGGGATGGCGCTGGGACCCTGATGCCTCGATAATTTCCAGCTCAAGCCGGTTCGGACGCAGCTCGGGTTGCGACAGGATCCGCAAGCCGAGCCTTTCATCCTTCAGTTGCGATGGCGAGACGTTGAAGGAGAGCGTGACCTCGCTCGGCCGCTCCTGCGCCGCGGTCCCGGCGGCGGCTCATGACGTCGGCGGCTTCGACTTCCCGGAGGGCGCGGCCTCGAAGAGCCGGACCTCCACTAAGGCGCGTCTGGGCCGCGGCCAGGCCGGGGCCGGTAGCGCGGGAGGGACCAGCCCCGCCAGAGCGCTGTCCCGCGCACGAGCAGCCCCGCGGCGAGTCCGGCCGCGAGCGCGCTTTCGCGGGAGAGGCCGAGCCCCGTGAGCCCGACGAAGACCACCGCCCCGATCAAGGCGGCCGTCACGTAGACCTCGCGCGACAGCACCACTGGGCTTTCATGCCCCAGAACGTCCCGGATGATCCCGCCGAACGTCGCCGTGATCACCCCCATGGCGACTGCGACCACGGGCCCTGTCTCAGCGAGGAGCGCGCGCTCGGCGCCCGTCACTGCGAAAAGCGCGAGGCCCAGCGCGTCGAACCAGAGGAGCACGCGGTAGCGGCTCTGGGGCAGATGGGCCGTCAGGAAGACCAGCCCCGAGACGATGACGCAGACGATCAGGTAGGCCGGCTCTTTCACCCAGAAGACCGGCCCGGTATCGAGAAGGATGTCGCGCAGCGTGCCTCCGCCGATCCCGGTGACGGTGCCGAGCATCGCGAAGCCGACGATGTCCATCTGCTTGCGCGACGCGACCAGCGCGCCGGAGACCGCGAAGACGATCACGCCCAGCCAGTCGAGCGCGGCTGCAACTGTATCGAAGAGGATCAAGACGGATCGTCGCTACGCCCCGGGGAGAGGCCCGGGGCGTAGTGTGAGGCGCATCTCGGGTCAAACCCCGACACCCGAGCCCTGCCCTTCCTCAAGCCTGTAAGTCGACCGCGCCAATCAGTTCGCCGGCCGTGAAGCCTCCGTCGACACAGATCACTTGGTCGGTGATGAAGCTCGCCGCGCTCTCGTCGAGCAGGAACGATATGGTGCCCGCGATCTCCTCCGGGCTCGCATAGCGCCGCTGCGGCACGGTGCGGATCCAGGCCTGGCGTGCCTCGTCCGTATGCATCCTCTTCACCAGCGCGGTCTCCACGACCCGGCGAGATAGCGTTGACCCGAGTCCGCATGGCCCGCATCCGGGAGGGTTCTTGGCCCAATGCATAGGTCCCGGCTGCTTGATCTTTGGTTCGGCCTGTCTCAACACTCCCGGCCAACGAGGCGGCCGAGAATGGATCGCCCGGATCTGGGAAACGTCGCTGGCTGCGCGCCAGGATCAAGGGGAGAGCTTAGATGGACCTGTCTCGTCGCTTGCTGCTGAAGGCGACTGCCTCGACCGCCCTGGTCGGCGGTACGATCGGCGCACCCTGGATCGCTCGCGCGCAATCGGCCGAGTACACTTACAAGTACGCCAACAATCTCCCCGTCACCCATCCGATGAACGTTCGCGCCCGCGAGATGGCGGAGGCGATCAAGGCGGAGACCGGAGGAAAGGTCGAGATCCAGATCTTCCCATCCAACCAGCTCGGCTCGGACACGGACATGCTGAGCCAGCTCCGTTCGGGCGGCATCGAGTTCTTCACCCTCTCGGGGCTGATCCTGTCGACGCTGGTACCAGCCGCTTCGATCAACGGCGTCGGGTTCGCGTTCCCTGATTACGACTCGGTCTGGAAGGCGATGGACGGCGACCTCGGCGCCTATGTGCGGGCCCAGATCGCCAAGGCGAACCTCGTCGCCATGGAGAAGATCTGGGACAACGGCTTCCGCCAGACGACCTCTTCGACGAAGCCCATCGCTGCCCCCGAGGACTTCAAGGGCTTCAAGATCCGGGTGCCGGTCTCGCCGCTCTGGACCTCCATGTTCAAGGCGCTGGAGTCCGCGCCGGCGAGCATCAATTTCGCCGAAGTCTATACGGCGCTGCAGACCAAGACCGTCGACGGACAGGAGAACCCGCTCGCGATCATCTCCACGGCGAAGCTGTACGAGGTCCAGAAATACTGCTCGCTGACGAACCACATGTGGGACGGGTTCTGGTTCCTGGCGAACCGCCGCGCCTGGGAGCGCCTTCCCGAGAACCTGCGCACGGTCGTCGCCAAGCACGTCAACGAGGCCGGCATGAAGGAGCGCGCCGACGTCGCCCAGCTCAATGCCTCGCTCCAGAAGGAGCTGGCCGACAAGGGCATGACGTTCAACCAGCCCAAGATCGACGCCTTCCGCGACAAGCTGCGCCAGGCCGGCTTCTATGCGGAATGGAAGGGCAAGTACGGCGACGAGGCCTGGGCGATCCTGGAGCGCTCCACCGGAAAGCTCGCCTGACAGCGCCCTGAAATCGGGCGGCCCGGAGCCGGGCTGCCCTTTCCCCGGCCCGCCCCTGATGGGCGAGGTCGAGATACTCGGTTCCTCCATGACCCGTTCGAGCACCGCTTCGGCCGAGGCCTTCGTCCCCGGTGTCCCGTCCGTCGCATTGATCGAGACGGAGGGGGCGCGGCCCGGCTCCCGTTTCATGCGGCCGCTCGAGGCAATCGCGGCGGCGTTGCTCGTTGCGATCGTTACCCTGCTCTTCGCGGGGGTCGTGTCGCGCTACGTGTTCTCGCTCCCCGTCGTCTGGATCGACGAGGTGGCGTCCATCTGCTTCCTGTGGCTCGCCATGCTCGGCTCCGCGATCGCGGTCGACCGAAACGAGCATCTGCGGCTTACGCTTCTCCTGAACAGGCTGCCACCGCAGGCGCGAGGGTTCGTGGAGGCCTTCGGAGCCCTCGTGGTCGCCGCTTTCCTGGCGGGAATGATCCCGTCCGCCTTCGACTACGCCTCCGAGGAATGGTTCATCACCTCGCCGGCCCTCAACATTCCCAACACCTTCCGTGTCTCGGCCATCCCCTTCGGCATGGTGATGATGTTCGGCATCGTCGTCGCCTACGCGCTCCGCAGGTCGCGTTGGCGCGATCTCGCCCTGGCGGCCACCCTCTTGGCCGCCATCGGCCTCGCGCTATGGCTGCTTTCGCCGACGCTCGTCCGGACAGGACAGGTGAAGATCGTCCTGTTCCTGGTGGTCTTTGTCGCCGTGACCCTGGCGGCAGGTGTTCCGATCGCCTTCTGCT
>JAFAEL010000274.1 GCA_023423995.1 Pseudomonadota bacterium
GCCGAGAAGGGCGAGCGGATGGAGAAGCACCTCCTCATCACGCGCTACGACGCAGCCCGCGCTTCCCGCGGGGAGATGCTGAAGACGGAGGATATCCTCGAGATCCTGTCGATCCCGCTGCTTGGCATCATCCCGGAGAGCGAAGAGGTGCTGCGCGCCTCCAATCTCGGCTCGCCCGTGACCCTCAACGCGCCGCTGAGCGCGCCCGCCCGCGCCTATATCGATGCCGTGAAGCGCCTGAAGGGCGAGACGATCCCCGTCACCGTGCCGGCCGAGAAGCGGCGCCTGTTCACGAAGTTCTTCACCAGGAGGGCGGCATGAACCTTCTGAGCTTCTTCAACCGCCGCAGCTCCGCCCCGGTCGCGCGCGACAGGCTGCAGATCCTGCTGGCCCACGAGCGCGCGGCGTTCGGGCAGCGCGACCTCGTCGCGCTGCTGCGCGAGGAGATCCTCGCGGTCATCGCCAAGCATGTGAGCGTCGACCGCGACAAGGTCCGCGTCACCATGGACCGCGGCGATTCGATCTCGACGCTCGAGGTCGACATCGAAATCCCGACCGGCGCGGGCAGCACGAAGCTGGCGCTCGCCGGCTGAGGGGAGATGGGCCGGCTCAGCCGGCCCTGCTCGTCCGCGGGGAGAGCGTAATCAGGGGCCGGGCGCCGGGCGCGCGGCTCACCTTGCGCTCGACGACCACCGTCCGCTTGCCCGTGATGACCGAGGCGGGGGAGGCGACGGGGGCGTTGCGGAGCCGGTTCATGCGGGCGAGATGAGGGCGAACCTCGTCTTCCGTGACGCCCATCAGGCCTGCCGCGATCTCGATCTGCGCCTGAGTGTCGTCCGTGAGACCCTGGGCGGCGAGGATCGCTTCTTCGATCGTGGGCGGTTCGCGCCGAACGCGCGGCGGCGGGAGCGGTTTGCGGGGCGGGCGCATGCGTCTTGTCCTTGAGCCGGAAAGAATCTCGGCTTTTGTGCAGTGCAACATATTCGGGTTCGCTTGTCCATGGCGAACCTCTCTCGAGTAGTGAGGTTCCGGGAGGCGACCCTGTGTTTTCTCGCCGGCCGGCGAGGCGGATCGTCTAGGCTGACGTTACGTCAAAGCTGAGGCGGGAATGGGAGGGCAGGATGCCGGAAATGTTCGTCTTCTCGGATGTGATCTGTCCGTGGTGCTATTTGGGCAAGCGGCGCCTGGAACGGGCGCTCGACGAGACGGGTCTCCGCGGAGCGCTGCGGCTGAGGTGGCTGCCCTTCGAGCTCAACCCGGACATGCCCGAGGACGGGATGCCGCGGGCCGAGTACCGGGCGCGGAAGTTCGGGCCGGAGCGCAGCGCCGAGCTGGATGCCCGGATGCAGGCGCTCGGCGCGGAGGAGGGCGTGACCTTCGCCTTCGACCGCATGGCCCGCACACCCAATACACGGCGCGCGCATCTGCTGATCGCTTACGCGGGCCGGCGGGACCGCGACGAGGCGCTCGCCGAGGCGCTGTTCCATGCCTATTTCGAGGATGGGAAAGACATCGGGGATCCGAGCGTTCTGGCGGAGATCGGCCGCGCCCAAGGCCTTCCGGCCGACGAGATCGCGGCGGCGCTCTCGAGCGATGAACTACGCGGCGAGGTCGTCGCGCTGGAGCGTCGCGCTGCCGAGATGGGGATTGGCGGCGTGCCGTTCTTCATCCTCGAGGGCGGCCGGGGAGTTTCCGGTGCGCAGCCGGCCGAGGAGTGGAAGCCGCTGCTGATGTCCCTGCACGCCGGACCGCGCGCTCAGCCTTCCGGCTGACGAGGCCGCAGGCACCGCGGCAGGCAGGCCGGGCAGCCCGAGGCGGAAGTCCAAAAACGTCAAGCTTCCGGTCGAGGTAAGCGTAAGTTCTTTCGAGATCATCTCGGTCGCCTGATCTCTTCCAAAGATCACGGGCGTGTTGATTTCCCCCGGTTATGCTGCGTGCGGCAAGTTCCGGCGGGCGGCCGTCATCCGCAGGGACTTCTCCGAACCTGCCGGGGGAGCCGCATGCCCAGGATCCGGTGTGTCCGACCCTTGTGCCTAGCCTTGGCCGCCTTAGCGCTGCCGCCGGCCGGCTTCGCTCAGGAGGATCCGTGGATTGGGCGCTGGGCATCGCCGCGTTGCGGGGCGGACGCCACCGAGATCGTCCTGGGCCGACGGACGCTTGATCTTTCCACGTTCGAGACCGTTTGCACGGTTCGCCGCGCGGGCCGGCGCGGCGACGTCTATGAGCTGGATACGGGCTGTCGCGGAGAAGGCGGATCGAGCCGGGCCACGTTCTCCGTCCGGGTGGACGGCGACGTCCTCACCTTTGTCGGCCAGAAGGGGTTCGCCTTCGATCCGAAGCGCTTCGTACGGTGCCCGGGGCGGCGATGACAGGCTCGGCTTGGCGCAGCGTCCTCTGCGGCGTCGTCCTCGCGCTGATGCCCTCCGAGGCGCCCGCAGACGTCATCCCAGCCGAATTCCGAGGTGTGTGGGCCCAACGCTGCGGTGACCCGGTTGCGCCACGGATCACGCTGGAATCGAACAGGGTCACGGTCACGATAGCGGGCGAGCGCCACAGCTACGCCGGCGTGACGGCCAGCCACACCTGGGTGGGTGGCGTGCGGGCGAGCGGCAAGCAGGTGTGGCTACCCATCAGCAGGCAGCCGAATGGACCCTACGCTTTTGTCCTCGAGCCGCCGCCCTATGGGAAGAAGGGCCTGATGACCCTCGACGAGGGACATCCGGATCATGGCCGCGAGGTGAGTTCCCTCGTAGGGGCCAAGTTCTCGCGCTGCAGCGCGACGGCGAAAGCGGAGAGTTCGGCGAGCAGACGCGGGACGCCCCCGGCAAGGCCGGCTCGAACTGGGTCGCTCGGGCGAGCAGCAATCCTCCCGGGGTGACCCTCAACGGAACGGCGGCAGACCGGCGGGTCACGCTCTCCGGCAGTTGCAAAAGGTCGGGAGGGCCGGGCTTCTGGGGATCGCTCTACGGCTACCCAGGCAGCGAGCTCAGGCGCATCGACGACCGGGACGAACCTGTCCACTTTGCCGTCGCAGGCGGTGGCAATCCGGCATCGTTCCCGGCCAGGCTGCTCTACTACGCGCCCGAGAAAGCATGGGTGATGCAGGCCGGTCTGCCAGCCGCCTTCCTCGCCGCATTTGCGCGCGGTGAAACGCTCACGATCCGCAATGGCCAAGGCACGGACGTGATCACCTTTCCGCTCGCCGGCGCCGGGCAGGCCGCCCAGATCATGCGCCAGGGCTGCGGCACGTGAGACGCATTCGGCCGGCCGGAGAACCCAGCGTCACCCGCCGCGTGCAGAAAGCCCTTTCCCTTCCGGCCCGCCTCGCCTATGGTCCGCCGCGTCGGCAAGCACCCGTAGCTCAGCTGGATAG
>JAFAEL010000060.1 GCA_023423995.1 Pseudomonadota bacterium
AGATCAAGGCGCTCACCCGCCGGCTCGTCGGGGTAGCGAGTCATCAGGTGCTTGAGCAGGACGGCCTGTCCGGGCGCCTGGCGGATATCATCTCCCGGCAGGTTGAACTCGAGAATCAGCAGGCGGCGCTGATGCTCATGGCCGACCGGGCGGGCGGCGTGGGCGTGGGCGGCCGTGGTCTCGGCCTCGACGCCGCCCCCGGGAGCGTCCCGACCCGAGGAGGCGCCGGCGAGACGCCGTCCGTTCGCGTGGGGGGACCGAACGGCGCGGATGCTCCGCCACCGACGTTGAAGCCGCGAACCTCGCTCGACCCGCTTCACCAGGAAGCCGCGCCGGCGCGAAGGCCTCGTGTCCTCGCGGCGATCGAAACTCTCACCTTGCGGGACCAGTTCGGCGCGCTCGAGACTTCCATGGACCGCCTGGAAGCGTCTCAGATTCGGTATCTTGGGGCGCTTTCGGTAGGGGCCCAGAGCAGAACGGCTCTGATCCAGGCCTCGCTGGCGACCCTTGGAGTTCCGCTCCAGCCGCAAGGGCTTCCGGTATCCTCCCCCGGGCAGGCCCGGACCTCGCAGCGGACGCTTCCCAACGTCTTTGATGTCAAGCTCACGGAGCTGGAGCTGGAGTTCGCACGGCTCGATCGCTGGCGGCAGCTTGTCGACACCGTTCCGCTTCGAGCTCCAGTGGAGACAGAGAACAGCCTCACCAGCAATTTCGGCTCCCGCAAGGATCCGTTCACGGGCGCGATGGCGATGCATGCCGGCGTCGACTTTCGCGGCACTGCCGGCACCCCGGTCAAGGCCGCTGGCGCAGGGCGCGTGATCGTGGCCGATGTCTCAGGGGGTTATGGGAACCTCGTGGAGGTCGAGCACGGCAACGGCATCGTGACACGCTACGCCCACCTGTCGGCATTCAATGTCGGGCCGGGGCAAGCCGTTGCGCCAGGTGCCGTCATAGGGCTCCTCGGGTCGACCGGGCGCTCGACCGGGCCTCATCTCCATTACGAGACGCGGGTCGGTAGCAGTCCAGTCGATCCGATGCGTTTTCTCCAGGCTGGCGCGAGCATGTTCTCTCAGGCACCGATCCAGACCGGTGTGTCATCTGATCAGGATATGGCGTTCGACTGAGGCGCTATTTGCCTAGACTCTCCGTGGGCGGTATCCTCGGGGAGATTCCTGGTGTCTCTCGGTGCATGCGCGCCTTCCTGACGCTGATTGTCAGCGTATTCCTTCTCCTGGCTGCGGAGCCAGCCTGGGCTGCTGGAGACCGTAGAGTCGCGCTCGTTATCGGGAACTCGGTGTACCGGAAGTTCCCGGCACTTCCGAACCCCCGTAACGACGCCGAGGACGTCACCTCGGCCCTGAAGCAGGTCGGGTTTACAGTGCTCGGCGGCACGGACCTCACACGCGAGCAGATGAGGGACAGTCTCCGCCAGTTCGCCCGCACCGCGCAGGATGCGGAGGCGGCGCTGGTGTTCTACGCCGGGCACGGCCTCCAGTACCGCGGCCGCAACTACCTTGTCCCGGTCGATGCAAGGCTCGAGGACGAGTTCGACCTGGAATACGAGACGGTCCGTGTCGACGATGTGGTTGAGGAGCTGAACCGGGCGGATGGCCCCCGCATCCTCATCCTGGATGCGTGCCGCAACCTCCCGCTCTCGACCCGGAGCCGCGACCCCTTCTCCTCGACCGGCCTCGCCAAGCTCAGCGGGCGCGGCCTCATCGTCGCCTATGCCACTCAGGCCAACCAGGTTGCGTATGACGGCACCGGCCGCAACAGCATCTTCACCAGCGCCTTTCTGAAGAGCGTCCAGGAGCCCGGGCTCGACGTCACGCAGGTGTTCCAGCGCGTCAGCATGAGCGTGGACCAGGTGACCCAGGGGCGGCAAACGCCTGAATTGTCGATGTCGTATCCCGGGCATTTCTACCTGAACCGGGGCGAGACGGAGCGCGAAGCCTGGCCGAAGGCGCGCGCCAGCAACGATCCGCAGCTGCTGCGCGAGTTCATCGCCAAGTACCCGAACAGTTTCCTCGTTCCGGATGCGAAGGACATGATCCAGCGTCTGGAAGCGCGCGGGGTGGCCCGCGGCGACCGGAACCCGCAACAGGCTGAGCAACCGCAACCGCCATCGACGCTGCAGCTCGCGCACCGGCCGGACGCCGCCGCTGCCGCGCGGGCACGGGAGGAAGAGGAGCGGCTGGCTTGGCAACGGCTTCAGGAGGAGCAGCGACGCCGGGCCGAAACGCGGCGTCAGGCCGAGCGCGAGCGGGCCGCCGCGGCGGAGCAGGAACGTCAGAGACAGCTTCAGGAGGAAGAGCGCCGGCGCTCCGAAGCCCGCAAGGCCGAGCAGGAGCGCCTCGCCGAAGACGCGCGGCAGAAGAAGCTGGCCGAGGAGCGAGTCGCTGCCGAGGCGCGGCTGGAAGAGGAGCGCCGCCAGGCGGAGATGCGCAAGGCCGAGCAGGAGCGGCTGGCCGAAGAGGCGCGGCAGAGGAAGCTCGCAGAGGAACGAGCCGCTGCCGAGGCTAGGGAGCGGCAGCGGATGGAACGCGAGGCCAGGCTTCAGGAGGAGCGGCGCCAAGCGGAGATCCGGAAGGCGGAGCAGGAGCGCCTAGCAGAGGAAGCTCGGCAGAGGAAGTTGGCTGAGGAGCGCGCAGCCGCCGAGGTTCGGGAACGGCAGCGCCTCGAGCGCGAGGCCCGTCTCGAAGAGGAGCGCCGGCAGGTCGAAGCGCGCCGGGCGGAGCAGGAGCGTCTGGCAGAGGAAGCGCGCCAGAAGAAGCTGGCGGAGGAACGCGCAGCCGCCGAGGCTCGGGAGCGGCAGCGCCTCGAGCGCGAGGCCCGTTTCGAAGAGGAGCGCCGGCAGGCGGAAGTGCGCCGGGCGGAGCAGGAGCGGCTGGCCGAGGAAGCGCGCCAGAAGAAGTTGGCCGAGGAGCGTGCCGCCGCCGACGCTCGGGAGCGCCAGCGCCTTGAACGGGAAGCTCGCATCGAAGAGGAGCGCAGGCAGGCCGTGGCGCGACGGCTCGAGCAGGAGCGGCTGGCCGAGGAAGCCCGCCAGAGGAAGCTTGCAGAGGAGCGTGCCGCTGCGGAAGCTCGCAACCGCTTGGCCGAGGAGGCTGCCCGTGCGGACGAGCATCGGCGGAAGGCTGCCGAGGCGGCCCGGGCGGAGCAGGAGCGCGTGCGGTTGGCCGCTGAGCAGGCCGAACGCGATCGCCTTGCTTGGGCGCAACTGGAGGAGGAGCAGCGCCGTCGGGCCACGGCCGCGCAGGCCGAAGTGGTGGCCGAAGCCACACGTCCCGCTTCGGATGGTTCGGCTCAGACGACTGTCGAGGCCATCAAGTCGGCGGTCCCGAGCTCCAAGCTCGCTGCGCTGACCGACAGCGTGGCGCCGCGGCCAGTGCCGGACCCGCCACCGATGCGTCTGGCATCCGTCGATGCGGCCCGGCCTGCCGCCACGGACCAGCCCCCCGCGTCCAGCGGCTTCCCGAAGGAGGTTCTTGATCGGGACCGTTTGGTTCGAGAGACCAAGGCCGAGCTCAGCCGCATCGGCTGTTTCGACGACGAGCCCGACGGCAAATGGGACAAGGATGCCCAGGCGGCGCTCCGGCGCTTTTCCCGCCAGGTGAAGCTCGCGCCGCTGCCTTCGGAGCCGAATGCGGATCTGCTCGACGATCTCAAGCGCCGGCCGGCCCATGTCTGCCCGCTCGAATGCGGCGCGGGGGAGCGCCCTCAGCGAGGTCAGTGCGTGGCTGTCGCGCGGCCCGAGGCGAAGCCGGCCGCACGCCGCGAGCCGAAGCCCCGCGCTGTAGCCGCAGAGCGGGAACGACGCGCGCCCGAGCCGCGCGCCGTGCGTCCGCGTCCCTCCGGGCCGTCCCAGGCACCGGTCTCCACGGCGTCCAGCGCACCGAAACCGGCAGCGCCCCGCGCCATCATGGGCGTCGGGTTCTGACGAGCACCTTCCGCCGGGAGAGGACGCGGCTCCTTCGGAGCGAGGCGAGGAGGGAGCCCGGTCAGTACTCGAACTTCGCGCCAGCGCGCGTGGTCACCTTCAGCAGGTCGCCGCAATTGGCGATGGCAGCACCGCTGCCGCCCGTGCAGGCCAGGACGTCGTTGACCAGTACGCGGCCAATCTCGGTGCAGGCTGCTCCATTGAGGTCGAACGGGACGACCTTGGTGCGCTCGGCCCGGATGTCGGGAAAGGTGAGGCCGATGCGCCGCGTGATCTGGCCGCTGGCGTCGAAGATGAAGGTGTCGAGCCGAAGCTCCTTCACCGTCTCGGGAGTCCGGTTCTCGACCACGAAATAGGCCCGGCAGCCGGGCCCGGCTGCCTCGAGCTTGTTCAGCTCCAGGGTGATGGACCCGCTTGGCCGCTTATCCGTGGCGGGTTGGGCCCCGGCCATCCCGCAGCCAAGGGTGAAGGCCGCAAGCGCGACAGAAGCAAAACGGGCGACAGGCAAGGCGCTACTCTCCGCAGACATGCTCGGGTGAGGATCGGGTTCGTTCGCCGCATTGCTCCAGTACCATGTTCCACCTCGCAACGGCACGGCGGATCGACATGGAACGACGCGCTATTCGCCGGCTGGTTCCTCGTCGTCCTCGTACCGGTAGAGCTTGCCCCAATCGGGCTGCCAGAGCCCGTCCGGATCCATGACGACCAGCGGCACCTTGAAATCGTTCGCGAGCCGGATGGCCGAGCGGAACGCTTCCTTCAGGGGAAGTTCGCCGCTGGAGAAATCCTTCGGCAGCCGGCCCTGCGAAGCCGAGCGCGGGCAGTCGATAATGCCGTATTGCTTCTCGCCGTCCTGTCCGAGGACCAGGGTCATGGCATCGTCGGGCCGCTCGTCGACCTGCTCGAACCTGTTCTGCGTCATGTTCGACATCCTCTCGTCTGGAGCAGAAGGCGCAGCCGCACGGTGCTCGCCGGGTTCGGTTCAGGCGGGCGCGGGCGGCGCCCCCGCCGTCCCGCTTTCCGGAACGCCCGCGATATCCGGTGTCGCGCCAAAATCCTCTCCGGGCGGCATCGCCGTCGTGGCGCTTTCCTCGGCGTCCGGGAGGGGCTGGTCGGTCGCAGAACGCCACGCATAGGCGAACTGGCCGCCCTCCATGGTGACCCGTGCCTCCACCAGCTCTTCCTTGGCGAGAGAGCGGTGCAGGAACTCGCGCGACAGCGCCGGAAGCAGCGTGTTCGTGATGATGTTGTCGATCATCCGGCCGCCCGAATCGGGATCATTGCAGAGGGAGACGATGTGATCGACCACCGCATCGTCATAGACGAAGCGGGCATCGTGGTTCTCGCGGATCCGGCGCCCGATCCGGTCGAGCTGGAGCCGGACGATGCCGCCCAGCATGGCGGGCGAGAGCGGGAAATAGGGGATCGTCACGATGCGGCCGAGCAGGGCGGCCGGAAACACTTTCAGGAGATCCGGTCGCAGCGCCTGCGCAAGTGCATCGGGATCGCTCAGGTAGCTCGGATCGCGCGAGAGCTGCATGATCAGATCGGTCCCGACATTCGAGGTCAGGATGATGAGGGTGTTCTTGAAGTCGATGCGCCGGCCGGTGCCGTCCTCCATCACCCCCTTGTCGAAGACCTGGAAGAAGATTTCGTGGACGTCCGGGTGGGCCTTCTCGACCTCGTCGAGCAGGATGACGCTGTATGGCTTGCGCCGCACCGCCTCCGTGAGCCGCCCGCCCTCGCCGTAGCCGACATAGCCGGGGGGCGCTCCCTTGAGCGTGGAGACCGTGTGCGCCTCCTGAAACTCGCTCATGTTGATGGTGATCATGTTCTGCTCGCCGCCATAGAGGGCCTCGGCGAGCGCGAGGGCGGTCTCGGTCTTGCCGACCCCGGACGGGCCGACGAGCATGAAGACGCCGATAGGCTTGTTCGGGTTGTCGAGCTTGGCGCGGTTCGTCTCGATGCGCTTGGCCACCATCGAGAGCCCGTGCGACTGGCCGATGACGCGACGGTTCAGGATTTCCGGCAACCTGAGGACGTTCTGGATCTCGTCCTTCACCATTCGGCCGACCGGAATGCCGGTCCAGTCCGAGACGACGGAAGCGATCGCCTGTTCGTCCACATGGGCGTAGATCATGCGCCGTTCGGGATCGATCTCCTCGAGGGCGGCCGAGCGCTCCCTCAGGGTCGAGCGGATCGCATCGATATCGGCCGGGGCATCCGCCCCGTCGGCCGGAAGAGAGGCATCGCCGGAGCCGTTCGGCAGCCCGGTCGCGCCCTTCGTGATCTGCTCGCGCAGCCCGCGGATCTCGTCCACGATGGCCGTTTCAGATTGCCACTCGCCCTCAAGCTTCGCGAGCTTCTCCTCGAGGCCCGCGACCTCGGCCTCGAGCTCGACGATGCGGTCCTCGTCCGCCACCCCGAGATCGCGATCCTTGATCAGGGCCTCGCGCTCGCCGCGTCGCGCGGCGATAGCAACGCGTGTGTCCCCGATCGCGGCCGGGATCGCCGTCTGGCTGATCGCGACCCGAGCGCAAGCCGTGTCGAGAAGGCTCACGGCCTTGTCGGGCAGCTGCCGCGCCGGGATATAGCGGGAGGAGAGCGTGACGGCGGCCACGATCGCGGCATCTGAGATCCGCACCTTGTGGTGCCTCTCCATCTGCCCCGTGAGACCGCGGAGCATGTCGCAGGCCTTCTCGATCGCAGGCTCTCCGACCTGGATGGGCTGGAACCGCCGCGTCAGGGCGGGGTCCTTCTCGAAATATTGCCGGTACTCGGCCCAGGTCGTGGCCGCGATCGTCTTCAGGGTGCCGCGGGCGAGGGCCGGCTTGAGGAGGTTTGCGGCGTCACCGGTCCCGGCCTGCCCGCCGGCGCCGATCAGCGTGTGCGCCTCGTCGATGAAGAGGATGATCGGGGTTGGGGACGACTGCACCTCGTCGATGACCGAACGCAGCCGCTGCTCGAACTCGCCCTTCATGGAAGCACCAGCCTGCATGAGGCCGATATCCAGGGCGCAGAGGCGCACGCCCTTCAGACTCGGCGGAACGTCGCCCGCCGCGATGCGCTGGGCGAATCCCTCCACGACTGCTGTCTTGCCGACGCCCGCCTCGCCCGTGAGGATCGGGTTGTTCTGGCGCCGCCGCATCAGAACGTCGATGAGCTGGCGGATCTCCTCGTCGCGCCCCCTAACCGGGTCCATCTCGCCGGAGACGGCCTGAGCCGTAAGGTCCTGCGAGAAGCGGTCGAGGGCCGTCTGGCCCCGTTGGAGCGAAGCTTCCGCGCCCGGGGTTCCGGCCGCGACCGCGCCGGAACCGTCCATCGGGCGAAGGTTCTCCTCGTCCGATTTCGACCAGATACCCCGGTGCTCCGCCGCCAGCGCATCCACGGGGATCTTGGAGAATTCCGGCGAGATCCCGATCAGCGCCCGCTTCAGTTCGTTCGACTTGAGGATGGCGACGAGCACATGGCCGGACCTGATCTGGGTCTCGCCGAAGAAAAGCGTCGCGTAGTGCCAGCCACGGTCGAGCATATCGACGACGACGTTCGAGATGCCCGGCATCTCGGTTTCGTTCTTCCGGAATCCGTCCACCACCCGGGCGATATCGGTGAGAAGCTTGCCGCGATCGAGCTTGAAGCGGTCCGCCGTCAGCGACACGTCGGTGTCGTTCTTCTGGAGGAGGTGGAACAGCCAGTGGGCGAGCTCGACGTTGCGATTTCCGGCGCTCTTGGCGTGCCTCAGCGCCTGGATGAAGGCCTCGTAACCAACGCGGTTCAGCTTCCCTGTGACGGTTTCGAGACTGATATCGGCCATCGCACCCCCCTGTCTTGCTCAGGCCGAGGCCTGCCGTCGCTTGGCGATCCGTTCCGCCGGGTGGAAGCGCGCATCGCGCCTATAACCCTCGGTCGGCGCGTCCTCTTTTTTCTGGATCCAGGTCGTGTAGCCGAGCCGCCCGAACCGGCCCAGGCTCACGGGTCGCACTTCTCGCGCGGGAAGTGCGAGTTCCAGGTCCCAGTCGAGCTCATGGCCCAGATAGAAGAATACAAGATCCGCGACCGGTTCGCACCTGTCGCCGCTCGGCAGGAAGCGCTCGTATTCGCTCATGTTCTTTGTGGCGATGCGAAGCCGTATCTTGTCCTCGACGCTGAACACGCTCGCGCCGACCAGGAGATCGACCCCGAGCGTCGCGTGTTTCTGCCCGAGCCGGCTCCTGTCGGATTGGTCGAACGGCAGGTGGGTTCCGACGAACTCCTCGATGTCGACGTCCACCGCGAACAGGCCGCCGAGGGCACCCCGCAGACGGGTGGCGGATTTTGCCTTAGGGGCGAGCAGGCCTGCAAAGGCGAGCTTGGCCGTGTCGGGTACCGAATCCAGCCCCTGGTAGATGGGGGAGCCGATCCCGATGGCGCTGCCGAGATAGGCGGCGAACCGATCGAGATCCGGCCGGTCGTGCTGCGCGATCGGGCGTGCATCGGCCCAGGCGCGGAAAAAGAGCTGAAGAAACCGGTTGTTGAAGAGGTCGAGGAACCGCGCGAAGGAATCGTCCCGCGCGAGCCACCATCCATAGGCTTCGCTCGTCGTGGAAAGCGGAAGCGGACCCTGCGGCCCCAGCAGGCCCAGAAATTTCACATAGAGGCGCAACCGGCCTTCGCGGTCCTGGTCCGTCCGGCTGATGTTCGACGCCGGGAAGTCGAGATAGGGGTCCTCGCCCAGCCTGACATATTCGTCCCGACTGCTGGCGCTGTCGCCGATGCGCGGCCTGTCGGGATGGCTGCGCTCGATGGCGCGCAGGATCGCGAAGAGATCATGCGCCCAGGGCTCTCGCTCGAGGTCGGAGCGAAGAGTCACGGCCGAGACTCCGCTGGGCGTCTCACAGGATTCGCCTCGAGCCGGCACGGGGTGGCCAGCGAATGACTTCGCCGCGCTCCATCGTGCGGAGCACCGTCTGGGTGAAGTGATTGAGCGATGCGTATTCGGCGAAGAAGCGGTCGAGGATCGCCCCGAGCAGGAAGGCGCCGGAGCCCTCGAAAGCTTTCTCGTCGAGAGTGACCGTAATCTCCGTGCCACGCGCCGTCCCCGTCCCGGTGCGCTGCCGTAACCGGCGGACGATTGCCCGGCTGTCGACGTTGCGGATCCCTCGGATACGGCGCTCCGTGGCTGGGTCCGTGAGGTCCGCAAAGATCGTGAGCATCTCGCGGAGCGCCCGCGCTCCCGCCCCGCGCTGGACCAGGCCTAGGTGATTGAGGCTGAGGAGGTTGATGAGCCGCCAGGTGACGGCTCCGGTGTGGATCGTGTCGGTTCGGCTTCGCAACTGCGACACGACGGGTTCCCGAGGGAGAGTCGGTCCCGAGACGCAGATCACGTCGAGCGTCGCATCGTCCGCGAGCCGGAAATCGGCGCCACCCTCTCCGACGGGCAGTTGCTCCGGCAAATGGCGGTTCGAGCAGAGGGCCTTGATGCTCAGCTCGCCGACCCGCGCCTCGCTGTCGATCCGGGCCGGTTCCAGTAGCGACAGGAACATGTCCGTTCCGGTGTAGTCGGACGTCGCGCCATAGGCGCGCTCCCGCGTCGAGCGCCGTCGAGGCAATCGGCGGATCGTGTAGGAGAGCCCCGTGTCGCCCTTTGCGTCCGGAGAGGCGGAATAGAGCGGCCGGACCGGCACCTTCTCCGGACGGCCGGCGTAGTGTGCATAGACGTCCACCAGCCGGTGGGGCTCGAAGTCAAGATAGCGGCTCCGGTCGGGGATGACGTGGTATTCGTGCTGGCGGGCTTTGACGGGAACCCGGTCCAGGCTCATCTCGAACAGGTTGACGGCAGGCGCGACGTAGAGGGCGAAGGCGCTCGCCTGGACGGCGGCTGAGAGGCGCGGGTTCAGCTCGTTGAAGCTGATCAGGATGTCGATGGTCTTTCCCTTGATCTGGGGAAGGAGCGACGCGAGCCCGGTGAGACGAAAGCCAAGGAATTTGCGCGGGAACATGAAGTACTCGCGCAGGAGATCGAACCCCTCGAAGATGCGGGCATCATTCGGGATCAGGGCTTCCTCGCGGCCAAAGCCAAGCGGCTGGAGGCAGTCGGGCGGAGCCTGCAAGACGACCGGGTCGCCGAACGCGTCGAGATAGCGGATCTGCACGCCTACCCGGTTGGCGAAGATCTGCTCACAGATCGCGACCGCGTCGGATTCGTGGCCGAGGATATAGACAGGGAGCTCGCGCGCGGGACATCCGGCGAACCAGATCGCGGGTTGAGAGGCGGCATCGCGCTCGGAGGGCTCGTCCTCGACGCGCGACGAGGCCCGGTGCGTGAGCGTCAGCCGCAGCCCCGCCACGACCTCCGGACCGGCTGCGGCTCCGAGCGCGTGGAGTGGGGCGGGACCCGAATAGTACTCCGCCCCGACGATATCGAACGGCCAGAGCACGATATCCGTCGCCAGACGGTAGCGGCACGCCACGCGCCGCTCCCGCTCGCGATAGGTCGCGTCGATATAGCTGCCCCGAGCGATCTGCCGCCCTTCCCGGAGGGCAGGATCGCCGAACGGAGCCTGGACCCTTGCCAGCAGGGCGGAGGGGATGGGGGCCAGGAAGTTGGGGACGAGTTGTTCGAGGAGGTTGCTGGTGAACTCGGGAAACTCGTGCTTCAGCTTCAGCTGGACGCGTGCTGCCAGAAAAGCCGCGCCCTCGAGGAGGCCGGCGATCATTGGATCGGACCGGTCCTCGACGAGGCCGCCGAGGCGTTCGGCGATCCCCGGATACTCTTCCGCGAACTCGCGAGCCTGCTCCTGAAGAAGCCTCAGTTCGCGGTTGTAGAGATCGAGGAACTCTCTGTTCATCGGCGGCGTACAGTTCCGGCGAGGCCAGGATAGCTCACCGCAAGCCGCTTGTGGGAAGCGCCGAAGGTCGTGTGCGGCTGCATGACGGCAGCGTCCCGCCCCGGCTTCTCGTCAGACGCGGCGGTCAACGCCGGCTTATCGAGATCTTTCCCGTGTCGCGCTCCAGGTCGGCCACGAATTCGACGGGAAGGTTGAGGGGATCGCAGTTCAGGTCGGCGCGCACGACGAACCTGACCTTCAGGTCGTCGTCCAAGGTCAAGCGGTCGCGCTTCACCTGCACGGAGCCCGGAGCCAACCTGGGCTCGTAGGCCCGGAGGGCAGCCTGGATCTCCTCCCCGATCTCGTTCACGCCGATCTCGTCGATGGTGCGATGCACGATATCGGTGAAACCGTAATTGAGGATCGAGGAGCGAACCGCGTCCATGTCCTCGAGATCGAGGCAGGCCTCCAGGTTCGTCGTGTTCATGAGACTCTCAAGATCCTCGCTGACGGTGCGCTGTAGGGCGGCCTCCGACATCGTGGAGCGAGCGGTCGCCCGCCGCCCGGCAACAACCCGCTCGCCCGCCTCGTCCCGCTCATCGATGCGCTGCCGCGCATCCCGCTCATCGAATGCCTGCCGGAAGGCCGCCATCAGCGGCGTCCGCATGCGCATGGGCTTTCCGCGGCTGCTCATACCCGGTCCATCTTCCGACTGATCTCAGGTCTCCCCACGCACGCCTAAGCGTCCGAGGAGAGCGCCAAGGCAAAACGCCGCGCTTCCGCGGCGTTTCGGACCGATCACCGACCGGCTGCGCTTCTGGCGTTGGGCTGTTGCCCGGGCGAGCCCGACCGCAGCCTCGTCCGCTTCAAGCGATCAGCTCGACTGGTTGGCAGCGATGTCCCACTTCACCTCGGTCTCCGCCCCCTTCGAGCCATCCTTGTTCTGGACGGCGTACTTCGTGTGGAACTCGCGGAAATTGAGCGTGATGTTCTCGGTCAGGCGGTCTTCGCTGCCCGAGCCGCCCATCGACACGTGCGAGACGATGATGTCCTTGAGCTCGACCTTGAGATACTCGAGCGGCTTGTCGCCGGCCTTGCGGACGATCAGCTCGCCCTTCGAAATGTGCTTGCCAGTGCAGCAATGCTGGAACAGGGTCGGGCTGGATTTGTCGATGTACTTCGTGATGCTCAGGTCCTGAACGGCGACCTTACCGGCGCCAGAGCCGCCGCCCATATGGGTGGTCCCCGACTGGCTGGCGCCCCAGGACCATGCAAGGACGTCGATCTCGTCCTTGTACTTCGCGTCCTGGGCCTCGCCCTTGATGCCGTCCAGCTTAAGGAAAATATCGACCGCCATGTCGCCCTCCATCCGCTCGCCTGCTCGTTCTTGAGCGGGTGTATTATACTTGCACCAGAACGGCAGCGATTTCCGTGCGATCGCACACCTGCCGTGGTGCTGGCCGGCTTGTTGTCTCTACTTTTTAGGGGCCGGCAAGCGGGAAACAAGACTCATGCCGACGTCCATGCCCTCAAGCTGATAATGCGGGCGGAGGTAGAATTTGGCTGAATAGTATCCTGGATTCTCTTCGTCTTCGAAGATGTCGACCCTGGCGGCGGCGAGTGGCTTTCGCGCCTTTGTCTGCTCACTCGAGTTGATCGGATCACCATCGACATACTGATTGATCCACTCCTGCAGCCAGCGCGTGAGCTGCTCCTTCTCCATTGTGGCGCCAATCTTGTCGCGCACCATGCATTTCAGATAGTGCGCGAAACGGGATACCGCGAACATGTAGGGAAGGCGGGCCGAGAGGTTGTCGGAGGCCGTGGCTTCGACGCCCTTCTCGCCGAAATATGCTTTCGGCTTGTACAGCGATTGGGCGCCGATGAAGGCGGCCTTGTCGGTGTTCTTGCGATGGATGAGCGGGATCAGGCCGGACTTGGCGAGTTCGGCCTCGCGCCGGTCGCTGATTGCGATCTCGGTCGGGCACTTCATGTCCACGCCGCCGTCATCGGTCGGGAAGGTGTGGGTGGGCAGATTGATCACTTCTCCACCCGATTGCACGCCGCGGATGCGCACCGTCCAGCCGCTCTCCTTGTAGGCGCGGTTGATGTTGACGGCCATCGCGTAGGCGGCGTTCATCCAGGCGTATCGCTCGCCAGAATGGCCGTCCGTCTCCTCCTCGAAGGCGAATTCCTCGACGGGCTCGGTCTTCGCCCCATAGGGGAGGCGGGACAGGACGCGCGGCATGCACAGCCCGACATAACGGGAATCGGGATTGTCGCGGAGCGACTTCCAGGCCGCGTATTCGGGCGTGTCGAAGATCTTGCCGAGGTCGCGCGGATTGGTCAGCTCGGTGAAGCTGTCCATGCCGAGCAGCGTCGGGTCGGCCGCTGCGAAGAAGGGCGCATGCGCCGCACCGGCGACCTTTGAGACGTCGCGCAGGAGCTGCACGTCGGTGGGCAGGTGGCTGAAGTAGTAGTCGGCTATCAGGCAGCCGAAGGGCTCGCCTCCGAGCTGCCCGAACTCCGCCTCGTAGATCTTCTTGAAGAGTGGGCTCTGATCCCAGCGTGCGCCGGGGAACAGCTTGAGGTTGCGGGCCAGCTCGTTCTTGGAGATGTTCATCACCCTGATCTTCAGGGTCGAATCCGTCTCCGAGTTCATCACCAGGTAGTTGAGGCCCCGCCAGGCGCTCTCGATCTTCTGGAACTCCTCCGCATGCAGGATCTCGTTCATCTGGACCGTGAGCTTCTCGTCGATGCGGGCGATCATCTCCTCGATCGTGTCGAGGACATCGTCCTTGATCAGGCTCGTGTCGGACAGCGCCTCGCGGACCAGCGTTCCGACCGCGTTCTCGACCTCGCTCGCGGCGCGCTCGGTCCGCGGCTTGAAGCTCTGCTTCAGAAGGTCGGCGAATTCGTCGGCTTCGCGAGTTTCGACGCTCCTGCTGTCCTGCTGCAGGTCGGCCAGTTGTGATGACATGATCGCCTCGTCCGTTCTGTCTCAACACGGAGATCGGTGGGAGTAATCCTCCCCCACCGGCCTGCCGCCCGCAGCTGCGTCCTCAGGCGTCTTTCGCGGCGCCGTCGCCCTTTTTCTGCTCCGTGATGCGCTGCTGGAGCGCCTCCATGAGCCTGGGGTCCTTCAGGAGCGCCTTCAGCTGGTCGGTCGCCGCGACCTTGCCGTCCATGTACCGCAGCAGGTTCGATAGCTGCTCGCGGGCCTCCAGAAGCTTCGCCAGGGACGGAACCTGACGGGCCACCGCGGCGGGGCTGAAATCCTCCATCTTGTTGAAGCGGAGATTGACGGAGAGTTGCTCCTTCGAGTCCTCGGAGAGCTTGTTCTCGACACGGAACTTCGCGCCCGGCTGGATGGCGGCCATCCGCTGGTCGAAATTGTCCATGTCGAATTCGGTGAACTTCCGCTCGGCGATGTCGGCCTTCTCGACGCCCGGATCATTGCCGGACAGGTCGGACATCACGCCCATCACGAAGGGCAGCTCGATCTTCTTCTCCGCGTCGTACGGGTCCTCGTACGTGATGTGGACACGCGGCGGGCGGTTGCGTTTGATGAATTTCTGACCCGTGTCGGCCATGGCCATCCCCGCTGTTCCGCCGCCTTTGCGCGGTTGTTCTCTGTCTGTTGGTTCTGTGTTTCCGGATTGTGTCGTTCCGGTTCGTGGGAGCGCCCGTGGCTCCATTGTCCAGTTGAGACGATAGAATGCGAAATCCGGGTCGCAGTCAACGCGACGCTTCCTGGAGCTTCAACTGTGTTATGGCCGGAAACTGCTTCGTGGCAAGATGGCGGGGCGGCGAACCGGACCGCAGCATCTCTCCGTGGTCCCGTGGTGGAGGCGCTCACTCGTCGCGCGGGACGATTTCGGGCAGGACGTCTTTCAGGATAGTCAGGAAGTCTCGGTCGAGCATGCTCCTCGCGCGCTCGGTCAGGAGCGGTATGGGGCTCGATGGCTCCGCCGAACGGTAGAACATGCTCACCTGATCCAGCAGAACCGCGGCGTCCGCTCGCGTGTTGGCGGCAAAGGCCGTGCCCGCCTCCGTGGTGTCGCCGGAAGGATTCGAGCTCCAGGCGTCCGAGGACGTCCCGGCGGCGTCTTCCGCACCTGACCAGGTCTCGCCAGGATCGGGCACCTGGTCGAAGGTGAGGCCGAACAGCTTTTCCTGGCCCAGCTGGATCTTCGCCGAATCCGCGAGCGCGGGCACGAGCAGCCGGACGACCTCCGGGAAGGATTTGCCGATCAGCCTCTCGGCCTGCTGGACCAGGATGGCGGCCGGGCTCGATGGCTCGAAGCGACGGAAATAGGAATCGATCGCGGCAAGCGCCTTTCGCGCATCGCCGATGGATGCGATCCGGCCCATCGCGACCGGCGTGACGGCCTGGACCGTCCCGCCCGCGGCAGGAATCTCCGTGGCGCCGGAGGCGACCGGGGCAGGCGGCTGGACCGCCCCGGGATCCCTCGCGGCCAGCGCCGCCTCCAGCGTCTCGAGCATCTTCTGCGCGAGCGCCGGCAGTTTATCGAGCGCGACGGCCTGGTCATAGCCGGCATTCTCGATGCTCGTGAGCTGTATCGTCTTCGCCGCGTCGAGGATCCTGCGGAGGTTGCCAGCGGTGCCTTTCAGCGCCTCGACATCCGATTCCGCGAAAGCCCGATCGATCGTGCCCCGGTCGACCGGCGTCTCGTCCTCGCGCGGCTTCGCGTCTCCGGACGCCACCATGATCGTGCGGTAGCTGATCGCGCCGGCGCGGCGGCTCGTCGCCAGCGGAATGTGCTGGAGGGGCAGCACGACGCTGGGATTGTCGTCGAAGGCCTGCAGCACGGCCGCCCGCAGGGCGAAGTTCCCGTCCTCGCCCTTCGGGTTCACGTCAGCCCAGTGATCGCGCAGGAGCGCCGCTGTCCCGTCGAGGCACGATGCGAAGCCGGGGAGGTCCCGGTTCAGGGCGAGAAGGCGGCCATAGATCGTCAGCAGCCGCAGGTCGCGCGTGCTTCCAAGGAGTTGATCGAGTGTCTTGAACTCGGACGCAAAGTCGATCGTTGTTCGATCGAAGGCCTGGAGCTTGCCGTCGCTGTCACGTGTGAAGAACGATGCGGGAAACAGCCCTTCCGCCCGCGCCACGAAGTTCAGGAAATCCGGGTCGCCCTCCAGGTCGAGATCGGGCCCGCAAGCCGCGTCGGACGATAGCGGCTCCGTGAGGCGCTGGAAGTCGAAGGTCGCCATCGGCTCGCGAAAACCTGCTGCGGGCGTTCATCGCGGCCGGGAAGGGAGGGGCGCCTAGTCCGTGCGGAGTCGCGTCTCGACGCGCCGGTTCGCTGATGAGAACGGATCGTCGCCGATCGGCTTCAGCTTGCCCATCCCCTTGGCTTCCAGGCGCGCGACGTCGACCCCCTGGCCCTTCAGGTACTCCACCACGGCAGTGGCGCGCCGCGTCGAGAGGCTGAGGTTGAACTCGTCGCTCCCCTTGCCGTCCGTGTGGCCTTCCACCACGAAGGCTGCGGTGCTCAGCCGCGGATCCTTCATGGCCTTCGCGAACTCGTCGAGATTCGTCCGGGCGGCACCGGTCAGGTTTGCAGAATTGTACTCGAAATTCACCACGAGGTCGAAGCTGCTTGCCGGCTTCGGACGGGGTGCGACCGACTTCGCGCATTCGCTCTCCGTGCCGATGCAGAGAGCCCGCGGCGGGCCGAGATCGGGCTGGCCGGCGAAGTGGGACACGATGTCCGAAGCCTTATAGCTCGCCGTCGCGCTTGACTGAGCGTGTGCATGCTGCCCCAGGCTGGCGACGCCTAGCGCCAGCAGCGGGAACAAAATCTTACGAGACATCGTGAGTTGCCCCAGAACAGCATGTCGAATATGGCTGATGTATTCCGCCGCGTCAAGCGAGCCGCTTCAGTCGAGGGCGCATATGACCGCCGCACAAGACAGCGCTGCGACCCAGGACAAAAGGATCGCCAAGCTCGCGACGCCGCTTGGAAAAGATAAGCTGCTGTTCCACCGCTTCGAAGGTACGGAAGGACTTAGTGAACTCTTCGAATATCGCGTAGAGGCGCTGAGCTCGGGGCTCGACATCGATTTCACGCCGGCGATTGGCAGAAATTGTAGCATATCGCTGACGAGTTATGGTGGGGCGACGCGGTATTTCACCGGCGTGCTCACCGAGGCCGCGTGGATCGGAGCCAGGCAGGAGAAATATGTCTACCGCCTCACCCTCAGGCCGTGGCTATGGCTCCTCGGCCGGACAGGGAAGAGCCGAATCTTCAAGCAGAAGACGGTGCCGGACATCTTGAGGAAAGTCTTCGAGGACAACGGCTTCAGCGGTGACGTCAAGATCGAGGTCGATCACGGCTTCGAGGCTCTCGAATACGTGGCACAGTACCGGGAGAGCGATCTCTCCTTCGTTTCGCGTCTCTGCGAAGAGAACGGCATCTACTGGTACTTCGAGCACAACCAGAACAATCATGTGTTGCACCTGATCGATTCGGGCTCGAAGCATCCTTCCGCGGCCTTCGGAGGCGGAGGGGCGAACTTGTCGTACAGCCCGCTCTCGGGCCAGGACAGGCGAGACCGGGAGCATCTGTTCGAGTGGCGCGCGGAGCGTCGCTTCCGTACCGGTCGTGTCGAACTGCGCGACTACGACTATATGCAGGCGGCGAAGCGTACGCAGGTGGCAGACAAGCAGGGCACGGAGGGGTACGAACGCGCGCAACTCGAGCAGTACGATTATCCGGGGCGCTGGACCCAGCAAGCGGATGGCCGCTACCTCGCGCAGGTCCGGCTCGAGGCCGAGCAGGCCCTGGATTATCGCAAATTCGCCTCGGGTGATGCCGTCAGCCTCTATCCGGGCGCGGCCTTCACCCTCGGCGGGCACAAGAGTGACAACGGCGAGTACTTCGTCGTCCGGGCGAACCACTCCTTCACGAGCGAGGATTATCGGACCGGCGGCGGGGGCAGATCCGACGAGATCTACCACGGGCAGTACGAGTTCCAGGAAAAGGCGCGGCCTTATCGGGCGCCCCAGGTCACGCCCAAGCCGCGTGTCTACGGACCCCAGACGGCCTTCGTGGTCACGCAGGCCAAGGGGTCCAAGGAGGAGATCGACGTCGACAAGGACGGCCGCATCTTCGTGAATTTTCACTGGAATCGCGAGGACCAGAACGAGTTCTGCTCCCGCGCCGTCCGCGTTGCCCAGATGTGGGCCGGCAAGCAATGGGGCTGGCAGGTCATTCCCCGCGTCGGGATGGAGGTCGTGGTCGAGTTCCTTGAGGGAGACCCCGACCAGCCCCTCGTGACGGGGGCGGTGTACAACAGCGACTTTCAGTTCCCGTACATGCCCTTCCCCGACAAGAAGAACATCTCTGGCCTCAAGACGGATTCCACCCTGGGGCACGGCGGCTACAACGAGTTCATCTTCGACGACACGAAGAATAGCGAGAAGGTCCAGTTCCGGGCCGAGAAGGACCTCGAGTCGAACGTCCGCAACACAGAGAAGCGCCGGATCGCCGAGAACTACCAGGGATCCGCCACGGACCCGTCCCGCTCGACCGAGCTGGTCAAGGGGACAGAGAAGATGAAGGTCAGCAATGGCAACTGGGATGTCCATGTGACCGGTGAGGTAAAGATCACGGCCACGAAGAAGATCGAGATCATCTGCGGGTCGAGCAAGATCACGCTCGATCCGGCGCAGATCAAGATCGAGGCAGGCCAGATCAAGCTCGAGGGCACCGCGGGCATCGACCAGAATGCCCCGCTCATCAACCTGAACTGAGGTCGCCCATGTCGCGCCTCCGGTTCATGACGGCCAACGAGGTATTCGAGACCTTCCCGGACCTCGCGGACGACATTCGCACGCCGGCGAGCCTCGAGCCGCCGCCGGCGTTCCTGCGCGTCCTGGCTGCGGGCGATACGCCCGAGGACGCGCTGACCTTTGCCGCCTATGCTCTCGCGCGGCGGGAGGCGGTCTGGTGGGGCTGCCAATGCGTGCGCTCCGTCGGCGACATTGTGCCCGGCTCGGAAGACACCTGCCTCCTCAGCGCCGAAGCCTGGGTTCGCGATCCCGAGGATGCGCGGCGCATCGAGGCCCTGAGGCTCGGCAACGAGAGCGACAGGCGCGGCCCGACGCCGTGGCTGGCGCTGGGAGCGGGCTGGTCGGGAGGCAACATATCCCTCCTTGGCGGGGCGGTCGTACCCTCCAGGCCGGATATGACGCCGAAGGCGATCAAGACGGCCATTCTCGTCGCGCTCGCGCGTGTCGGGGCAAGGGAGCGGGCTCAGCGCCTCAATCTCTGCGTCGACGGAGCCTTGAGGCTCATGCAGCATGAAGGGGGGCAGACCGCCTGAGCGGCCCCGGCTGGGCGACGAAACTCCCGCTTGCGGCGGCGACTTGGCCGCGCGATCCTTCCTCCCGGATATCTTTTGCTAGCCCACGGGCGAGGCGTCGCGCAGCCCTGGCGCCGTCCTGCCGGCAGGGCAGTCGACGGGGGAGGTCGGCGACCCATGGCGGTTCACCTGATCATCGAGAACGAGGCGAGCCTCCCCGATGGCGGTCCGCTGACCTACACGATCACGGGCAAGCGCGGGATCGATATCGGCCGCGACGCCTATTTGGATTGGTGCCTCCCCGACCCGACGCGCACCGTGTCCGGAAAGCACTGCGAGATCCGGTATCGAGACGGCGGGTACTGGCTGCACGACGTGTCGCGCAATGGCACGTTCCTGAACCGCAGTGCCTCCCGCATGCAGGAGGCGCATCGGCTGCGGGACGGCGATCGGATCGAGATCGGCCGCTACATGATCCTGGTCAGGCTCGAGGGGGAAGAGGCCTTGGTGGCGGAGGCGCCGCACCCGGAAGCGGCCCAGGCCGCACCAACGCCGTACGAATATTGGAACGCCTCGGCGGACGCGGCGCCGCCGATCTCGCCGAAGGACCTGCGGCCTGCGCGCGAGATGCAGCCCGTCCAGGCGGATTTCCGCGAATGGGCGATCGATGTGCCGCCGTCTGTCCCGGAAGGGGGATATCAGCCGCCTCCGCCCATCTCTGCGCCGATGGTGGAAGGTATGGACTGGGCCAGGGGACCGGCGCCCCAGCCGGTCAAGCCCGAGGCCGCCGCTCCGATGCCGAGTCCACGCCGCCCCGCCGCGGCGCCGCCGGCTCTTTCCGATCCTTGGGCCGCCGCGGATGCTGGGCCAACTCCGGCTCCCTGGCAGGGTGAGGTCGCGTGGGGGCAGGGCCAACCCGGTTCGCAGGCCCCGGTCCCGGCGTCTCCGACTCCCTGGGCGCCGGACATCCCGGCTGCTGCGGAGGCGGGCTGGGCCGCACCGGATCCAGCCGCGCCGAGACCCGGCGCCATACCGGACGACAATCCATGGGGGCGTCCGTCGCTCGGGACCGAACGGGTTCAGCCTCTGCCCCCGGTGAACGCGCCGCCCTCCGAGGCGCAGCCGGCGCAGGCTCGTCAAGCCCATCCGGTTGCTTCGAACGAGGGAGCCGACTTCGTGGCTCGCTTCGCCAAAGGTGCGGGCATCGCGCCGGAGATTCTCGATTGGCGCGATGCCGGGGAATTCGCCGAGGAGTTGGGAGCGCTGATGCGCCTCTCGACTGAGAGCCTGAAGCAGCTTCTATCTGCCCGCGCCGAGACCAAGCGGGTCGCCCGCGCGGGAGGGCACACGATGATCCAGGCGCTCGACAACAACCCGCTCAAGTTCTCGCCCACCGTCGAGGATGCGCTGAAGATCATGCTGGGCAGACCCTCCAGCGGGTATCTCGATGCCCGCCGGGCCCTCGAGCAGAGCTACAAGGACCTGAAGATCCACCAGGTGAAGACCTACTCGGCCATGCAGCACGCCCTCCGGCTGCTGATGGAGGATCTGGATCCCGCCGCGATCGAGGAATCCACCGAGAGTGACCGGGGGCTTGGTGCGCTGCTCAGTTCCAAGAAGGCAAAGCTCTGGGATCTCTACGTCACCCGCTGGGACACGCTGACCTCTCCGCACGAGGACGGGATCGTGGACGCATTCATGATGTTTTTCGCGGAATGTTACGACCGCGGTGGCGCAAAGAGTTGATTGCTCATCGTCTGTGGGATGATTGCGACACCCGGTAGTGAATCCGAAACGGTATCTGGGCATGGACTTGGCTCAGCCTCGATCGGGGGTGACAGCACAGTCCAATTTCGCTAGCGTCCGAGTCCCGAAGGAGAGAAGCGATGCCGCCTCGGTTCCGTGTGCTGGTGCTGGGCGCCGGCTTTGTCGGATTGCTGTCCGCGGCAGATGTTGCGGCCGCTCAGGACGGCGCCTCTCCTTCCCCCGGACCCGAGGCACAGATGGAGGCGAAGCTCGCCTGGGCGAAACGCCACGTCGAACTCGTGTGCCGTCCCCTCGAAGAGCAGAAGATGTTCGACCGGGCAACGCGCTGCTACAACGACGTCGCCCGGCTTGTCGGCGCCACTCCGGCGACAGCAGATAGTTCTGCGGGCGCGCCACAGCCGACGGCCCGATCGGCGCCCGCCGCCGCCCCCGCAGCGCAGCCGAAGAGCGCACCCTCGCCGCGTCGCGCGCCGGTCAGGACGGCCGCTCAGCCCGCCCTGATCCGGGTAGCCGCCACCTCGATCCGGTCGCGGCCTGCCCCGCGCCCGGCGGCCGGCACAGGCGTCTACGCAGCGCCCGCCGCTGCGAGCGGCCCGGGCTTCAACCGCTGCGCGCAGATGAGCTGCATGCGCTACACCCTTCTAGGCGTCGGGTTCTGACGGTCCTTCCCTCCGCCTGAGGCATCACTGCCTGGTCGAGCGGGCGTTCTCGGACTGCCTGCCCGGCGCGGGCCGCTGCCCGCCCGCGACCCCGTGGACGTTGCGGTAGCGATCCAGCCGGAGCGAGATCATCGTCTCGAACTTGTCCTTGACCTCCGAGACGGACAGCTTCTTCGCGCCGCCATCCGGGGCACTCGCATAGAAGATGGTCTTGTTCGCCTCGGCCGGCTTGGGCAGCAGCTCGGCCGCGGCGAGGGTTGGCGTGTTCGCGACGCGGTCGATCAGGCGCTCGGCCCCATCCGGTCCCAGGAAGTGGACGAGGTACACCTCGCCCCCGGTCAGCGGTCGGCCGATCTTCTTCTGGATTCGAAGCGCGTCGCGCTTGAGCATCTCAGCCGCGAAGACTGCCGACAGGTATGCGTCCCGGCGCAGGCTCAGGATGCGCACGCGCTCCTCAGGGGGAAGCGCGGCCTGGATGAGCTTGGCTTCCTTGTCCAGGCCGTAGGCCGGGCCGAAATCCCTGACGACGCCGAGCCAGGTTCTCTCGATGAACTGGAAGAGGCCGGTCGCAGATGACGTCTGGGCCTGGACCTCGGTGGCGAAGCTCGACTCCTTGTCGGCGATCGCCATCAGGAGGACAGGATCGACCTGGGTCTGGCGGGCTGCCCGGATGATCTTCTCCACGAGGTACCGGCGGATTTTCATCGGCCCGAAGGCGAGGAGCTCGTCAGGGTTCCTGGGGCCTCGCGCCTCGAGCTCGAGGGCGAGCGCGCTGTAGGCGGCAAGCTCCGGCCGCTGCTGCCCCTCCTTGCCCTTGAGGGCCGAAAGGTCGCCCTTCAGCAGCGATTGGCCGACGGAGGGAGCGAGCTTCACGGTCGGGCTCGAGAGCGGCTTCGCGCCGCCCGCGACTTGCGTGTCGCCTGGGGCGGGGGCAAGCCGGATGGAAGGCATCACCGACGCCGAGCCTTCGGCCTCGATGTCCTCGACGTCATAGAGCTGCTCGGCGACCTCCGCCGACACGAGCAGGACGGGCCGGTCCGACGCCAGGCTCAGGATGGCTGTCGCCTGGGCGAGTTCCGGATCCTCCTCCCGCATCTCCGGAACCGCGAGCCAGCCGATGCTCGCTCCGATCCCGGCAAGCGCGACGATCCCGGCAAGCGCCAGATATTGCCACCGCGCTCCCAGCTCCCCCCGGAATGTTCTCGCGGCGGCCGTCGATCCCGCCAACCCCGCGCGGCGCGCCTCGGGGTGAGCCGCGAGATCCTCGGTGAAGTCCCGGACGCCGTCGAACCAGTCGACCTCTCCCGCCCCGGTCTCGCTCTCCTCCTTGAGAAGCTGCGCGCCCTCGAAGAGCTCCTGCGCCACCTCGGACGAGACGCCGAGCATCCGCCGGATGTCGCGCGGGGATAGGCGGTCCTGGCCGGCGACCAGGTAGATGGCCATGAACCATTGCTTGAGCGTCGGGCGAGGGCGGGCAAACGGGCTCCCGACACAGGGGAACACCTGCAGCCCGCATCCGCGACATGCGAGTGCGCGACGCTTCGGCACGTAGCGGTAGCCTGCACGTGCATCGCACGCCTTGCACGGACTATTCCCGTGCTGGATGCGCCTCACTGCCTCGAGGCAATTCTCCTCCGACAGCTGCGCCTCGAGGGCCTCGACGTTCCGCACGAGCAACACCTCGGCCAGGCAGCTTTCCTCAGGGCCAAGCCTGCCTCAGTCTACCGGATCCCCTCCGCCCGGGCGAGCGGAACCGGGTCGGGTCAACCACCAAGCTTGAAATATCGCGCCGCTACACCGGAGACCTGGTGGCGGGCGACGTCGTCCTGAAGCTGGCGGAAAACGCGCTCGGCGCTCTGCGGGCTGGAAAGCTTCAACGAGGGCAGCGGGCGCGGAGACGACACGGCCAGGATGAGCTGGGGCTTCTCCCCGCCCGAACTGCCCTCCACGCGAAGGCTGAACGAGAGGCTGTCGCCGGTCCGTCTCGCAAACGGCGCCAGGTTGTGGACCAGCCCGTCATCCGCCACGAGCAGGAGCTCGACATTCTTGTCCGCGCCGGCATCGACGGAACCGCTGAGCTCCTCTCCACTGCGCAGCCTGTCCGATTTGATCGCCAGCACCGGTGAGCGGGCCCCTCGTTGCCCACCCTCACGCGCCAGGAACTCGACCACCGGACATTGCGCCCGGGTCACCTGCCGCAGACTGATCTCAGGCTCAAAGCCCATATTGCGCTGAAACGCGGTGTCGAATTCCATGAACGGCGTTGGACTTGCCCCGAAAGCCTCGATCCGGGCTTCTCTGGCCGCCACCGCGATGGGCGTCACGAAGAAGCATTCGCCTCCCGTGTAGTCCCTCACATACCCGGCGACCTGCTCCGGAGTGGCCGGACCGGAAGGAACCGATGGGAGCGGCTCGGCCGGCATCAGGTCAGGGGTCGCTGGCGGCAGCGGGGGAGGCAGCGCGGCGAGTTCCGAACCGCCTCGCTGAGGCTCAAACGCCGGGACCCCAGGAGACGTGGGTTCGCTCTCGGGAGGACGGGAAATTGCCTGCCGCGCCGGATCCTCGGCGAGCAACGCCTCGTTCTGCGGCAGATCCGGCAGGCTTGCCTGCGGGCTCGACGAAGGGGCCGCGCGCTCCGGCGATTGTTGCGGCAGGAGCTTGAAGAGCTCCGGCGCGAAGACCCAGCCGGACCCCCCAAGGGCTCCCAACGACAGAGCGATGCTGGCGGCGATTGCGACGGCCTTCGCTCCCCTCCCGGCGCTCCGCCCTCCACTCGGCGCCCATTCGGCCACCTCGGCCATGCCCGCGGGCCGGTCCTTGGGGTTCGGCTGCAGCATCCGCTGGAGAAGCGGCCGAAAGCGCGGATCCACGCCGGAGAGATCGGGGACCCGCCGACGCTTCTCGATGACGTCGACATGGCTATGGCCCATGTCGATCGGCTTGCCGAGCGCGGCCTCGGCCAGGACGAGCCCTAGGCTGTAGATGTCGGATTGGGCGGTAACGTTTCCGCCGAATAGACCGAGCTGCTCCGGCGATACGTAGGAGAACTTTCCTGCAAAGCCGCTGCCGATCACCGTTCCTTCGCCCTGTCCGGAGCGGGCGATGCCGAAATCGATGATCTTGGCGCGCGCCAAGTTTTCGTTCGGGAGGATGATGTTGTCGGGCGAGACGTCGCGGTGGATGATCCCGAGCTCGTGGGCAGCCTGCAGGCCCGCAGCCAGGCGCTTCTGGAGGACGCGAAGCTGCTCCAGGTTCAGCGGTCCCTTTTGAAGGAGCTCGGAAAGCGACTTTCCCTCGACGAACTCCATCGCCAGATAGGGAAGTCCCCGGTCGATCGAGAAGACGAAGTAGCGGACGATCGCCTCGTGATAGAGGTTGCGAAGAGCCGATGCCTCCTTCTTGAAGAGGGCGAGCGCCGCAGTGTTCTGAGCGAATTCCGGTCGGATCGTCTTGATGGCGACCTCATCCCCGGTCTCGATGGCGTGGCCGCGGTAGACTTCCCCCATGCCTCCGGTCGCCAGCAGGCAGTCAATCTCATAGATCTCGTTCAGCCTGTATCCCGGGCTGATGCGGCTGAACGGCCCTGGCGCGATGATGGTCTCATCGCTCATTGCACGTCTCCCGCCTCGGAAGCCGGGTCATGCATGTTTCCGCGCATCGGAGCTGCGTCGGATGCCGTCGATCCGGCCCCACGCGGCGTGTCCTCTCCGTAGCGCAGGACGATCACGGTGACGTTGTCGGCAGCTCCTCGTTCCAGCGTGAGGGCGATGAGGGCATCGCTCGCATCCTGGCACCGGCTGCTTTCGGAGGCGGCAAGGATCTCACGGTCTTCGACATGGCCCGTCAGGCCGTCGGAGCAGATGACGAAGGTGTCTCCGGCCAGGAGCGTGCCGTGTTCGAGTTCCAGCTCCGGTTCCTCCCTCACGCCGATCGCGCGCGTGATCACGTTCTTCCGCGGCCATGTGCGCGCCTCCTCGGGCGTCAGCAGGCCGCGCTCGACCAGGTCCCGCACCTCCGTGTGGTCGCGCGAGAGCTGGGCGATCGCATTATGGCGGATGCGGTAGATCCGGCTATCGCCCGACCAGACGCAGGCGAAATGGTCTCCGAAGGTTAGTAGGATCGCGACGGTCGAGCCGACGATGCGTCCACGCTGCCTTGCGATCTCGTGCAGCGTCATGTTCGCGCGCAGAATACGATCCTCGAGCCTCGCCAGGAGGTCGGCGGCCGACACCGCCGTCCCGATCGTCTCCAGGCACTGTACGACGGTCGAGCTTGCCAAGGCGCCGGCCTCGTGTCCTCCCATGCCGTCCGCGACGGCGAAGACGCCGTTCGCCGGGGAAACGAAGTAGCTGTCCTCGTTGACCTGCCGCACGCGTCCGGGATGGCTCGCCGCCCCGACATCGAAGATGCCGGCCCGCTGCACCAGGTCGGAGTTGAGACCGGAACCTCGGGTTTCGGGCGCCATGGAGCATCTCATCCGGTAGCCGGCCGAAAAGCGCGCTCGCGCGAGGTGATCATAGCGTGTCGTCGAAGCGGCCCGTCAACATGCCCGCAAAGACATACGGGTCCGGCATGCGGCGGGCGGCGAGGACTTGCGATGCGAATCCTTCCCCTCCAAGCGTCCACCAGAAGGTGGCCGACCCGTACAGGCGGACATGGTCGAGCCGTCTGATGCCGGACAGGGTCTCCTCCAGCGCACGTCCTTGCAGCGGCGCGGTCACGCTGCCGTCGGGCAAGCGATGGAATGTGCCTTCCTGCGCGGAAGGACTGCTCGCCCGGGCGGAGGGGAAGCTTTCGAGGGCGCCTGTCAGGGCTTCGAAATCGGTGCCTTCGCTCAGAGCCGAGAGGAGCAACTCCTCTGCTTTGGACAGCCACTCGTCGTTGGAGTCGATCTCAGGCGGGGCGAGTTCCTCGCCCGGTTCGCAACGCACGAAGATCGTGAGGGGGAAATAACGCCCGACGCCATCCACGGAGGGCATGATAGCGCCAAGAACCGGAGCGCCGCAGATCTCCGCACCCAGCCAGAAGCGCCAGATCGGCGCGCGCAAATAGGCCTCCTGCCAAGCCGGACCAAGCTTCACGCGGCTTGCCGATATTCCACCCTGGAGCCAGGGCTCCCAGGCCGCGAGGAACTCGCGCGGCGTGGAAACCGCGATGAAGTCGCGCTTGGCCGGGAGTTTCCCGTAGAGGCCGCAACGCATGACTCAGATCCCGGTCGGGCAGCGGAACTCGCGCAGCGCCGGAAGTACGAGCGGGTTCAGGATCGAGCTCACGTTGAACCGGTAGGACAGCTCTCTCCCACCCGCGACGAAGGTCGCCACCACGCTATCGCCCTGCCGGAGGACCGAGCCCGAATCCAGCATGCGGAAGAGCGACCAGGTCCCGGTGCGTTCCGCAAGGAGCTGCGGAGGTGTGGTCTGGCCTCCACCGAAGAAGCCCCCGCCGACAGTCTGGCCTTCAAGGCTGATCGCGGTCCGGCCGAGCCCGCCGGGGCCGGGCCACTGCACGGTCGAGGGCGTGTTGATTCCCTGCTGCGTCACGACGGGGGTGCCGTTGATGTCGAGCTTCGCGCGCGCCGCATCGCCCGCCAGGGTCAGGGGGGTCACGGCCATGGTGATGGATGGCATGTTGCCGCCCGTGCCAAAGAACGCGTCGCGGATCTCCGAGGCGCGCTGGAACTCCCGCAATGTCGAAGGCGAGAGCGAGCGGGCGATCTGGTCGTCGGGCCGCCACGTCCATTGCGCCCGCGAGCGATCAGCACGCGGTGCCAGGTTCGTCTGGAAGAACTTGTCCAGGATCCCGTTCGGAGCAAAGAGGCGGGCAAAATCCGCGATCGGCACCTCGCGTTCGCTGCCCCGGGTGAACGGATAGCGGTTGGTCACGATCTGCTGGCAGTCCCGCGTGACCTGATCCGCCAGCATCTGCGCCAGCTGCGAGACCGCGGCTCCTGTCGCGCTGCCCTCGAATTCGTTCGCGATGCCGCGGATCATCGGCTCGAACGGCGGTGGGAAGCGCGAGGCGAGGGAGCGGAGGTTCCTAGTCTGCGTGACGAGGTTGATGTTTGCCGCCTGCGCCATCGAAGGGTTCGTCGCCTCGAGGGCCGCGTTCTTCAATTCGTTGAGGTTCTGGATCAGGACATCGACCGTCCGCCGGCCGGCGTCGCCCTCGAGCAGCAGATGGAACTGTCGGAAGCTCGCCTCGATGTTGGCGCCCGGCGCCTCGTTTGTCGGTATGGCAAAGCGGTCCGGCTGTGCTGCGCTCCCACCAGCGGCTCCGCTCCCGCCTCGACCGCTGAGCGTACCCTCCAGGGCCAGCCGCCCGAGTGCCGAGGCAGTATTCGCGACGCTGGAGGGGAGGGCGGTCTGAACGCGCGTTTCCGCGGCGCGCATTCCCGCATCGGCAACGATCGCCTTCGCCTTCCCCGTCCGAGGATCGATCGATTGCGTGCCACCGCCATTCTGGGCTGCCCGGCTCGCGCCCGGCCTCTCGCGCGTCAGCCGGGTCTCTTCCCGCAGGGACTCGATGACCTGCTTAAGCGGCGAGGTCGGGGCCGAGATGGCCTGGAGCGCTGTATAGCGAGGCTTGTCGGTGGCCAGCGGGCGAAGCTTCAGCCGGCTCAGGGCAGTCGTCCACGACGGTACGAATTCCCGGGCGTAGATCTTCAGGAGGTCGGCGAAAAGCGAGCCGTACTGCGCCGTGTAGGCCTGCTGTTGGCCAGCAGCGCCGAGAACCCAGCGGTCCCGGTCGGCAACCTCGGCCACATCCCCGAAGCGGTCGATGAAGGCTTCGAAAAAGCCGTCATAAGTGAAGAAGAACGGGACCCGGATGACGTCGAGGTCACCTCCGCCCACCACCTCGAACACGATGTTGGCGTCAGGGCCGCCGGCCTTCACCACCGTCCAGTCGCGCTGGGGCGCGGTGCGGGCCTGCGACTTCAGCAATTCGTAGGTTCGCTCGGCGACGCTCAGCCGCGCAAGGGTCCGCTGGCAGTCCTCGACGAGCGATTGGTTGATGGTCACGACCGGCGAAGAGCCATCCTCCAGATCGAGCATCGCGACGAGATGCTGTTCGAGGAGTTCCCGGCCCTTGGCGAAGCCAGCGCCGGGGTAGAGCGTCTCGGCCCAGTCGCGACGCATCCAGTTGATCACGAGGTCCCGGTCCGGCGGTGCCTCGGGCCGCCCGCCCAGCATCAGGTAGACCTTCAGGGCCTCGTAGATGAAGCTCGGATTGTTGCGGTTGGCCTCGAGCAACTCCTCCATTCGGAAAATCAGGCGTGAGCGGAACATGCGCTCGAGGCCGGTGTGGTAGGTCGTCTCGGATGCGGATTGCAGGCGCTCGCGCTGGCTCAATCCCATGGTCGCGAGGACGGGCGTGCCGTCCTCTCGAAGCGCATACCCGGCCGGGAGGTACCGGAGGGTGTTGAGCAGAGGCAGCACCTTGGCGAAGTTCCGGTCCGCCACGACGGCTTCGCGGAGGACCTCGGTTGCGTCGCCGCGGTACTTCGCCAGCTGCGTGTTTGATTGCTGGATCAGCTGGTTGTTGCGCAGATAGCTCGTCCACCAGAGCCCGACGAGCGCGGCCGAGATAACGGCGATCGAGGCATAGGCAGCCACGCGAAGGATCGTGGCCCGCCGCACCGCGCTACGGTTCGTCGAGACCCACCCCGCCTCCCCAATGACGACTTTCTTCAGAAGGTCGGTCAGGAAGTAGCTCTTGCCGAGGCCCGAGTAGCTCGCCGCGCCGATGTCCTCCGAACCAAAGGACCGGGACAGGGCGCCGATCAACTGGTCGATCGGCGTGCCCTGCTGCGTGCCTGAGGTGAAGTAGAAGCCGCGGAGCGTCGCGTTGGAGTGGTATCGGCTGGGCTCGAAGATCCGATTGAGGAAATCGACCACGTGCTTCTTCGACGCTGCAACCTGGCTCGGGAAGCCGAACAGCACGACACGAGCGGTCGGGTTGGGCTCCTCCTGCAGACGGTCGGGCAGCCACTCGTTCAATCGCTCCACCAGGGCGTCGAACTCGGCCGGGACCTCCCCGATCATGTTGCGGGTCTTGTCGGCCGTCTGGAAGGTATGGCCCCACACCATCCGCCGGTCCGGCTCGGAGAGGTGGCCGAAGAACTCCGTGAACCCCGAGACGAGATCGGCCTTGGTGAAGAGTGCATAGACCGGGAAGTCGACTCCAAGCCGCTCGTGTAGTTCCAGCAGCCGCTTGCGGATGGCGTTGGCGTGCGCCTCGACCTCCGCCTCGCCCGCGCTGAGAAGGTCGTCCAGGCTGATCGCGATCAGCACGCCATTGATCGGCTGGCGCGGGCGATTCTTCTTCAGGAGGTCCAGGAAGCCAAGCCAGCTCGCGCGATCCGCCTTCGCGTCCGAGTCCTGTGTCGTGTAGCGGCCCGCCGTGTCGATCAGCACCGCGTCTTCCGTGAACCACCAGTCGCAGTATCGGGTGCCGCCGCTACCCGCGACGGCTTCCGGCGTCTTGCCGGTGTTCAGCGGAAACTTGAGCCCCGAATTGACGAGCGCGGTCGTTTTGCCGGAGCCGGGGGGCCCGATGATGATGTACCAGGGCAGCTCGTAGAGGTAGTCGCCCTTGCCGCGGGCCTTCCTCAGCGTCGCGAGCGCATCCTTCATCGCGCCGCTGAGCACCACGCCGTCGCTGGAACTCTCCTCGGCGGCGCTCAGCGCCTCCTCGATGGCCCGGGCGGCCCTGCGGCGCTTCCAGATATCGTACCCGACATAGACGAGAGCGACCGCGATGATGGCGGTGCAGATCGCGAGCGGGACCCAGAGCCCTTCGAGAGGCCGAACATCGCCGATCGCCACCAGGGGCCCCGCCCACCATACGATTGCCGCGAGGGCGAGGGCGCCGATCAGGATGGAGGCATATCTGAGCCAGGTCTTCCACGTCATGGTGCCTGCCTCGGCAAGTGGGCGGATCTCATCGCTGCTCCGCCGTCACACGCTGCGGGGAATGATAATCTCGACGCGGCGGTTTTTCGCTCGCCCGTCTACCGTGTCGTTCGGTGCGATCGGCACGTCCGCTCCCTTGCCTTCCACCTCGATCCGCTCCGGCCGCGTGAGCTTGGCCTTCATCAGGGTGGCGACGGCCTTTGCGCGCTCCTGGGACAGGACGAAATTGGAGGGGAAGCGCACGTTCTTGATCGGCTGCGCGTCGGTGTGGCCGACGACCTTCAGGGCGCCGGGCTCTCGGTCGAGCAGTTCCGTGAGCCGCTGGACCAGTGTCGCGAATTCCGGCTTCACCTCGGCCCTTCCGGGCGCAAAGAGCGCTGCCGCGACCCGGATCACGACCTGGTTGCCGGTCTCCTGCACCGAGAGGTTGCCGTTGGCGATCTCGGCCTGCAGCGCCCCACGGAAGCGGGCCAGCTGGCTCTGCGGCGGTGGCGGTGGCGGGGGCGGTGGCGGTGTGTAGATGCGCCGCTGGATGCCGACCTCGGTCGTCGGGTGAACCGTGACGAGTGCTGTCGCGGCGGCCTCGGCGCCGCCGGACAGCAGCATTCTGAGGACAAAGAACAGCCCGAGCAGCAGAACGCCCACGACCGAGCCGACCGCCCAGACCGGAAGCTGGAAACGCGAGACCGCGGCCGCGATCGCCTGGCCCTGCCAGCGCGGGGAGACCTCGCGGCTCGGCTGGCGGGTGCGCCGGAGGAGTTCGTAGAGGTTGCGCTGGATCGTCTGGAGGGTGGCGGCGCCGCCGGCCGTCGTGCCGTGGATACCCCGGAAGCCAAGAGCCAGGCAGGCGTGCATGAGCTCGAGCAGGTAGTAATTGCCCGAGGGATCGACCTTCGCGCGCTCGAGCTCCTCGAAGAATTTCACGCCGCCGATCCGCTCGCCGAAGAAGCGGGAGAGCATCGAGTATTGGGTCCAGACATGCCGGTCGTCCGTCGGGATGTTCTGGACGATGTCGTCGGCGGTCGCACAGACGACGTACTTGGCGATCCGGGTCTGCTCGGCGGAGATGCCGGCCGTGCGCGTGTCGCGTTCGAACTCCTCGATCGTCGAGGCGACCTGCTCCATCAGGTTTGCGAAAGATGCGCGTGACAGCTGGACCCGCAACCGCCCCAGCAGGAGCAGAAGGGGACCGCCTGCCCGCAGGAAGGGGTTCTCGTTCGGCGCTACGACAACGTCGCGCTTCAGAATGAGGGCGCGTCGGCGCTCCCCAGGATCGGGCGCTGCCGGGGGAGCCGCTGGCTGCGGGAACGCCCAAGACTCGTCCGCCGCTGGGGGCGCGCCGGGCACGGCGCCGTACGAGGCGGGAGCGAAAGCCGGCTGGGAGCTGGGGGCGACCGGTGCGGCCGGACGAGGCGGCAAAGGCGGAGGAGGCGCGAAGGACGGCGTGGGATTGGGAGCGGGGACCGGGGCCGGAGGAGGTTCGGCCCGGCGCCCCCCCGGGTTCGGCAGAATGATGGTGCGGTCACTTCGACCGAACGGGTCAAAAGGTTTGCTCATCGCCCCCTCCGCCCGAATGGGAGCTCTCGGAAGCCGGATAGGAGGTCCGGCCGCAGGTCACCGCCGTCCCTCCAGCACCGCCCAGAGTTCAAGCTCGAGCTCCGGCCAGTCGCCGGAAAAGTGCATCCCGATGGAACTCGCGACGCTGAATTCCGGCCAGAGCGGCGACTGCCGGTCGAGCAGGAAGTAGACGTGGTCCGTGATGGCGCGGATCTGAGGCGGAGGGGTCGGAAGATGCACGAGACCGACGCCCGGCAGATGGGCATGCACGATCTCGTTCATCTTGGTGTTCGGGCCGACCTTGAAGAGATGGGGGAAGTGGCTCTGGATCTCCGTCAGCGGACGTCTTGCGGAGACTTCCAGGACCAGGGCCGCGTTCCGGAACAGGTTGCGGTCGCGGATGGTCGAGACGAAGGCATTCGGCGCGCGCTCGATGATTTCCAGCCGGATCGCCCGGCGCCCGAGCTGCGCCGACAGGAAGTCCTGGATGTCCCGGACAAGCGGCGTGAATACCTCTTCCAGATTGTCGTGATCGTAAGGGGGGTAGTTGCGCGCCCGGCGCTCGGCGGTCGCGAAGGTCGCAAGCTCCCCGGCGATGCGGAGAAATTCCTCGTAGAGCCGCTCTGGGTGGATGTAGCGGGACTGCCGGAAGTGCTTCAGCACCGGGACGTGCCGGTTCAGCAGTTGCAGAACGAAGTAGTCGGCGCTCTGGAGGCCGCCGCCGGCGGTTGGGTCGGCCGCGTAGCGGGCCAGCTCCTCGAGCTTGTTGTCGATCCAGCCGATCACGCGATCGATCCACCCGTCGATCACGGGATGCGCGGCGCAGCTCAGAACGGGTGGCGCGAACTTCTCGTCGAAGACGATCGTCCGGTCCCGCACCTCGAGAACACGCGCGATGGGCAGGCTCACATAGCCCGGCTTTCCCGTCCGCCGCAGCTCGAAGGACAGACGCGGATGGGCGACGTCGATCTCTTCTTCCATTCGAAGGGCGGATGTCGCGTCGATAAGGACCTCGGTCGCGGGATAATACCGGCTCGCGCTGTCAGCCTCTGCGTCCTCGACCTCCCGTGTGTTGGCCGCCGCCAGCGGCAGCGACAACCACAGCAACTGCTTTCCGGCCGTTTCGGGCACGTCGATCGGAGGGGGGAGGGGCGACGACCCTGGAATGTCGAAGGGCGTGCCATCCGGCATCACGCCGGTCGCGCGCCGCACGGAGAACTTGCTCTGCTGAGCTAGATCCCGGTCGATCTCGATTGTGGAGAAGCCCCAAGGATAGGGCGTGATGTGGCGGACCCGGCTTTCGAGCAGCGCCTCCATATAGCGGTCGTTCTGCTGAAGGTGGTGCGGCCGAAGGAACAAGCCTTCGGACCAGACGACCTTGCTTGTCCAGGACATCGCGTACCCTGTTCCCCGCCCCAGGTATAAAGCCAGGCCCTACAAGGCAGCAAGCAAAGCCGCCTCGCATTTCACCTGTTCAGGGTCGCATTTCTGGCATGTTTCGCCGGTGTTCCGGCGCACTCTGCAATGCAACGGGATGGGGATTATTCCGCGGCTGTCATCACGGCGGCGGCAGGCATCTCGGCCGCTGCTTTGAGCCGGTAGATCGGGACAGGCTCCAGAAAACCGTCGAGCGGGTGCCGGCCGATCATTTCGGGGTCTCCCCAGAGGTGGTCGGCGAAGGCCTTCGACATCAACAAAGGTTCGCGAAGCACCTTGTTCATCTGTGCGATGCGGCTGGCGAGGTTCACGTCGGGGCCGATCACCGTGAAATCCAGCCGGGCGCCGGACCCGACATTGCCGTAGGCCGCCTCGCCGTGGTGGAGCGCGATGCCGGCGTCTACGCGCGTCGGAAAACGTCCTTCCTGGTTGGCCTGCTCGAGAAGGACGAGCCCGGCCACAGCGGCCGAGAGGGCAGCTTGGGCACTTTGACCGGTATCGTCGCCCCGGTCGCGGAAGATCGCGAGCAGGCCGTCGCCGAGATACTTCAGAACCTCGCCGCCTTCCGCATTGATGGGCGGTACGAGACAATCGAAGAAGGTGTTCAGGAGCTCGACCGCCCGTTCGGGCTCGAGCTCGGACGAGATGCGCGTGTAGCTTCGCATGTCCGCGAACAGGATGGCCGACCGGATGCGGCTGACCTCGCCGCGCTGGATCGTGCCGGACAGGATAGCCTTGTGCGGCTCGTCGCCGACATAGATGCGAAGCACGTTGTCGAGGCGCTGATTGACCGAGCGCGTCTCCAACACGGCGGCGAGAGTCGGCATGACGAAGCGCAGGACGGAAAGCGCCCTCGAGTCGAAGCCGTGCTGCGCGCGGGTCGCAAAAGTCACGCCGTTCCGCGTTCCATTCGTGAAGCAGAGCGGAACGCAGACATAATACACATATCCCTCCGCCTTCAGCTCGGGGATGATGTCGAAGGCGTCGTCCGGAGTGGTGCGAAGGTCGAGGATGAGCCAGCGTCCCGTCCGATGCGCCTCGGCAAAGGGGCTACGCTCATAGGCGCGCTCGGATTGCTCGCCATGGGGGAAGAGCTTGAACGCAAACCCGTTCTCGCGCGTCCAGACGCGCCCGATCCCGGTATATTCGGAATGGAGCGCATCGATCGCGGTCGTGATCCGATCGATGGGAACGTTCAGCGCATTCAGCCGGTCGGCCAGGCCCTCCAGCAGCGGCGCCCAGTCTTCGAGGCGCGCACCCTCGGCGAGCAACCAGTCGCGAAGCGCCAGCCCCGGCTTGAAAAGGGCAGGGTCGAGATCCCTGATTTCCTCGCCCTGGGTATCGGCGCTGGGCCAGGCGCAGGCCCGCGGGGCGGCTGGTTCGGAATCGAGCATTGCGTGCAAGGTGGTTCCCAACCTCTTCGATGGCAAGCAACGCCTCCGGCTCGGGTCCGGATTTGCGGCGGGAACGAGTCGATCCGAGGAGTCGTTGAGTCGCCCGAGTCGAGTTCCCGAGTGATCGTAGCGTACGGAGTCCGCCAATGGCGCCCCGGTCCAATTGGAAGGGCTACCTCAAGCTGTCGCTTGTGTCTTGCCCCGTCCAGCTCTTTCCGGCCACGACCACGAAGGAAAGGGTCTCCTTCCACCTCCTCCACCGCGATACCGGGAACCGGCTCCGCCGCAAGCTCGTGGACCCTGAAACGGACGAGGAGGTCGAGTCCGACGAACAGGTGCGGGGATACCAGGTTGCGAAGAACGAGTACGTCGTCCTCGAAGAGGACGAGATCGAATCCGTCGCGATCGAGTCGACCCATACGATCGATATCGAGACCTTCGTTCCTCGCGACGAGATCGACGAGACGTTCCTCGACACTCCGTACTACCTGACGCCCGACGGCAAGCTGGGCGAGGAGGCATTCGCCGTCATCCGCGATGCCATGCGGGAGAAGAACGTCGTCGGGCTGGGACGGGTGGTTCTCTACCGCCGAGAGAGGCCGATCATGCTCGAGCCTCGCGGAAAGGGGCTGGTCGCGACCACGCTTCGCTACGCCTACGAAGTCCGGGAGGACGAGGACTACTTCGAGGATATCGGCGAGCCCGAGGTGTCCGAGGAGATGCTCGACCTCGCGACCCACATCATCGGCCGCAAGATGTCGCACTTCGATCCCAAGCGGTTCGAGGACCGCTACCAGAATGCCCTTCTGGAATTGATCAAGGCCAAGCAGACCCACCAGCCCGTGAAGCTCAACGCACCGCCGAAGCCGACCAACGTCGTCAGCCTCATGGATGCCCTCAGGCGGTCGATCTCGGCCGACCAGGACAATGCGGCCGCCGAACCGAAGGGGAAGGCTGCGCCTGCTGCCAAGGCGGAGAAGGCGCGCGCGGAGGCCAAGGCGGCCAAGAGCGCTGCAACCGCGAAGACCAAGCCTGGATCGGCTGCCCGGCGTACGCCGGCGAAGGCGTCGCACAAGCTGAAGAAGGCGAGCTGAGGGGAACTCAGCTCAATCCATGATGGCTGCGTAGACGAGCTGGCGCAGCATGCGCCGGTAGTGCTCGCGCCGTCCCGGCGCCTGCACCATGATCAGGCCGTACAGCTCCTCGCGCGGATCCACCCAGAAGCTCGTCCCGCCGAGGCCCTCCCAGTAAAAGTCGCCGGCCGAGCCGGGGAAGCTTGCGATTCCGGCCTGGCGGCGCACGGCGAAGCCGAGCCCGAACCCATAGCCCTCCGGCAGTATGCCCGGCATGATCCGAATCTCGGGCCCGAGATGGTCCGCCGTCATGTAGGCGAGGGTCTTCGGCGAGAGGAAGCGCACGCCGTCGAGCTGCCCGCCCGAAAGCAGCATGTGCAGGAATCGCGCGTAGTCGGACGCCGTGGAAGCAAGCCCGCCGCCGCCATTCTCCATCGCGACTTCCTTCGCGACGTCGAGGAGCGCCTGGGGCTCACCGGTCTCGGGGTCTGCCGGGAAGGCCTCGGCAATGCGCGCCTGATAATTCGGCGGGACCATGAAGCCGGTCTCCATCATGCCGAGGGGCTCGAATAGCCGCGTCCGGAGGGCGACCCCGAGCGACAGGCCGGTGACGACCTCGATCACGCGCCCCGCGAGGTCGGTCGAGCGGCTGTAATTCCACTCGGCACCGGGATGGGCCACGAGGGGGAGGGTCGCAAGCAGCGCAGCCTGTTCGGGATTGCTACGACTGCGCCGTCCGGCTTCCGCTTCGGCGTAGGCCTTCTGGACGGGACCCTCGTCCATCCACTCGTAAGTGAGGCCGGATGTGTGTCGGAGAAGGTCGTGGACCGTGATCGGCCTTGCTGCCGACACGAGCTCGGCGCGGCCGTCCCGCTCCGCCCTGACCTTTACGTCCGAGAACTCGGGCACGAACGCGCTGAGCGGATCGGAGAGGAGCAGCCGGCCCTCTTCGACCAGCATCATCAGGGCGACCGAGACCAGCGGCTTGGTCATCGAGTAGATGCGAAAGATCGCATCCCGCTCCATCGGCTCGTCGCGGCCGGGATCGCGGCGGCCGTAGGCCTTGAAGTGGACGACGCGCCCGCGCCGGGCGACGACTGTCACGGCTCCGGGGATGCGACCCTTTTCGACGTCGGCCGTGACCACGTCGCCGATGCGCGCAAGGCGCTCGCGCGACATCCCCACATCCTCGGGCTTCGCCCAGGCGATCGTATCCGACATCGTCCCTCCCTAGGGGTGCTCGGTCTCTTTGCCGAGGCAGCACTTCTTATACTTCTTGCCCGAGCCGCAGGGGCAGGGGTCGTTGCGTCCGACATGCCGGAGCGGGTTGTGGACGGGCTCCTCCGGCTCGGCCTCCTCCTCGCTCTCCAGAGCGGCCTCGAGTTCGGCCACGACGTCCTCGATCAAGCCGAGGTCGCGTTCCCGGAAGCGGGCTGGATCGTCCGGCTTGGAGACGGCCTCGGCCAGTGTCAGCTCGAACCAGTCCGGATCGCCTTCCTCCTCGAGAAGGCGAGCATCCGCCCGCGCTGCCTGAATCCGCGGTCCGAGGTGCTCGAAGCCGAGAAGGGCGACCGCCTCTTGCCAGCCCGTCCAGGCGGAATCTCCGGCCCGGGCCGGGCGGGTCTCGTCGAAGCGCACCAGGAGCGCTTCCGCCCGCTCGCGCGGGACGCGGTCCGAGAAGACCAGGAAGGCGTAGGCGCCGAACAGGTTCCAGCGGACGAATTCGTCCGCTTCCCGATCGAGCAGCGCATCTTCCAGCGCCGCCGGATCGCCGTCGAACGAACCCGCGACGATGCGGGGCAGGGTGGTCCCGACCGCATCGCCGATGAGTTCGCCGAGCGGCTCGGCGGGACGGCGGAGAAGCCGGAGCAGGGGTGCGTGCAGCCGGCCGTCCCGGGCAGCGCCGAGGACGTGGACGCCCCAGAACAGGAGGTTCTGCTCGCGGCCGGTCAGGTCCTCGCCGGAGGCCGCACGCTCCACGACCTGCAGGACGGATTCAGCGACGGCCTGGGGCCGTTTGACCGCCTCGTCCAGCGCTTCCGCCGGCAGGTGCTGTGCGACAGATAGGGCCTCGACGAGGTTCACCCGCCCGCCCGGGATGAAGTCTCCGCCCCAGGCCTCGCTCACGAGCGCAGCACCGCGCCGGTCTTCTTGGCGACCGCGGCGACGATCTTGGCGGAGGCCTGCTCGAGCTCGGCATCCGTGAGCGTGCGCTCGGCGGGCTGCAGGGTCACCTCCAGTGCGACGGACTTCTTGTCGGGATCGATGCCGGCACCTTCGTAGACGTCGAAGAGCGTGACCCCGGTGATGAGGCCGCGCTCGGCATTCTCGGCCGCCCTGACGACCTCTCCCGCCGCGATCTCGCGTCCGACCACGAAGGCGAAGTCCCGCCGCACCGGCTGCAGGTCCGAGATGACCAGCTTCGGCTTCATCTTCGTTGGCCGGTATTTCGGCAGGGGAAGGTTGTCGAGCACGATCTCGAAGCCGACGATCGGGCCCTTGGCATCCAGGGCCTTCAGGATGCGCGGGTGCAGTTCGCCGAACGAGCCGACGACGTTCCGAGGCCCGAATTGCAGGGTGGCCGAGCGGCCGGGATGAAACCAGTCGGGGCCGCCTGGCACGACCTGAAGCCCGCCGGTCGACACGCCAAGGGCGGAGAGCAGCGCCATGGCGTCAGCCTTCGCGTCGAAGACATCCACCGGGCTAGCGCTTCCATCCCAGTGACGACCGGCGCCGGCCGTGCGAGCGGTTCCCCGCCGCAGGGCCGCGGCGTTGATGGCCTGGCCCTCGGGCTCGTCGGTGGCGAAGCACTGGCCGACCTCGAACAGGGCCACGTCGCCATAGCCGCGATCGGCGTTCCGCTGCGCCGCCTTGATCAGCCCGGGCAGCAGGCTCGGGCGCATATCGGAAAGATCCGCCGCGATCGGGTTGGCGAGCTGCAGGGTCCGCGCGCCGCCGCCGAACAGCTTCGCCTCCGCGTGAGCGATGAACGACCACGTCACCGCCTCCACCAGGCCGCGCGAGGCGAGCTCCCGCTTGGCGAGCCGCGTCCGCTTCTGCAGCGGGGTGAGGATCGGCTTCACGACACCCGGCCGAATGCGCGGGAGCGGCTGGGACACGACCCGCTCCAGGCCGGCAATGCGCACGATCTCTTCGACGAGGTCGGCCTTGCCTTCGATATCGGGCCGCCAGGACGGCGGCAGCACCTTCGCGCGCTCGTTAGCGGCGTTGCCGGCCACCGTGAAGCCGAGCTCGATCAGGATCGCCTTCGCCTCCGGACGGGGGATGTCCAGCCCGGTCAGGCGCTTCACCTCGTTCCAGGGGAAGTCGATCGGGTGCTCGCGATCCGGGATCTCGCCCTCGAGCAGGATTTCCGAGGCCTCGCCGCCACAGAGCTGGAGGACGAGCTGCGTCGCGAGTTCGAGGCCCGGAACCGTGAAGGCCGGGTCGACGCCGCGCTCGAATCGGTAGCGCGCATCCGAATTGATGCCGAGCCGCCGCCCCGTGCGGGCGATGTTCAGCGGATCCCAGAGGGCCGACTCGATGAGGACATCCGTCGTGCTCTCGTCGCAGCCGGAATGCTCGCCGCCCATGATGCCGGCGATGGATTCCGGGCCGTTCTCGTCCGCGATGACGACGATCTCGTCATCCAGCGCGTACGTCCGGCCATCGAGCGCCAGGATCTCTTCGCCCGGTTTGCTGCGACGGACCGTGATGGCGCCCGCGACCTTCCCGGCATCAAACACGTGAAGCGGCCGGCCGCGGTCGAAGGTCATGAAATTGGTGATGTCGACCAGCGCGTTGATCGGCCGGAGACCGATCGAGGCCAGGCGCGTCTGGAGCCAAGCGGGCGAGGGGCCGTTCTTGACGCCGCGCACGAGGCGGAGCGCGAAGGCCGGGCAGAGCTTGCGGTCCTCTTCGGCGAAGTCGAGCGTCAGCTTGACCGGGATGGCAAAGGCCCCGGGGATGGGCTCGACCCGCGGCGTCTTGACGGCCCCGATCCCGGCCGCCGCGAGGTCGCGCGCAATCCCTGCCACCGAGGTGCAGTCCGGCCGGTTCGGCGTAAGGTTGATCTCGATCAGCGGATCGTCGAGCCCGGCATAGCCGGCATAGGGCTGCCCGACCGGCGCATCGGCCGGAAGATCCAAGATGCCGTCATGGTCGTCCGAGATCTCGAGTTCGGCCGCCGAGCACAGCATGCCGCGGCTCTCGACGCCCCGGACGTTCGCCACGACGAGCGTAATGTCCTTGCCGGGCACGTACGTGCCGGGCGGGGCGAAGACCGACTTCATGCCGGCCCGGGCATTCGGGGCGCCGCAGACGACCTGGACCGGCTCACCCGCGCCTGTATCGACCATGCAGACCCGAAGACGGTCGGCATTCGGGTGCTGCTCGGCCGAGATAACGGAGGCAATCACATATGGCTTCAGCGCCGCCGCCTTGTCCTCGACGCCTTCGACCTCGAGCCCGATGCGGGTGAGCGCCTCCGTGATGGCCTCGAGGGAAGCGGAGGTGTCGAGGTGCTCTTTGAGCCAGGAGAGGGTGAATTTCATGACGTCAGCCCACCGACGAGGCTCGGGAGATCAAGCGGCCTGAAGCCGTAATGGTCCAGCCAGCGGACATCTGCGTCGAAGAACGCGCGCAGGTCCGGCATGCCGTATTTCAGCATCGCGATGCGGTCGATGCCCATGCCCCAGGCGAAGCCCTGGTAGACGTCCGGATCCAGGCCGCAATTGCGCAGGACGTTCGGATGAACCATCCCGCAGCCGAGAATCTCGAGCCAGTCGCTGCCCTCGCCGAACCGAATCTCGTCGCCCCGGCGGGAGCACTGGATATCCACCTCCATCGAGGGCTCGGTGAAGGGGAAGAAGGACGGCCGGAACCGCATCTTCACCTCCTCGACCTCGAAGAACGCCTTGCAGAACTCCTCGAGGATCCACTTGAGATTCGCGAGGTTCGCTTCCTTGTCGATGACCAGCCCTTCGACCTGGTGGAACATGGGCGTGTGGGTCTGGTCGGAATCGTGCCGATACGTCCGGCCGGGCGTGATCACCCGGATCGGCGGCTCCTGGCTCTTCATCGTGCGGATCTGGACCGGCGACGTGTGCGTCCGGAGCACCTTCCGCTCGCCCTTGTGGTCGGGCTGCAGGAAGAAGGTGTCGTGCATCTCTCGCGCGGGGTGCCCGACGGGGAAGTTCAACGCCGTGAAGTTGTAGTAGTCCGTCTCGACGTCCGGGCCTTCGGCAACCCGGAAGCCCATGTCGGCGAAGATTGCCGTGAGTTCGTCGATGACCTGGCTGATGGGATGGATGCGCCCACGGGTTTCCGGCGCCTCGCGGACCGGAAGGGATATATCGACCTTCTCGGAAGCGAGCCTCGCCTCCAGCGCAGCGTCCGCCAGCGCCTCGCGGCGCGACAGGATGGCCCCCTGGACCGCATCACGGAGCCCGTTGATGAGCGGGCCCTTCTCCTTCCGCTCTTCCGGTGTCATCCGGCCGAGGGTCTTCAGGAGCTCGGAGATCGAGCCCTTCTTGCCGAGGGCGGCTACGCGCAAGGATTCGAGCGCCGTCTCGTCGGAGGCGGCGTCGACCTGGGCGAGGAGGTCGCGTTCGAGTGTCTGGAGGTCGGTCATGACTGGGCGATCTGCTTCGAACGCGTCATCGCCGGGCTGGTCCCGGCGACCCCGATCGGAGAAAAGCGGCGCCTCAGCCTATCGGGATGGCCGGGGCGAGCCCGGCCATGACAACCAAGAAAGGTTGGTCTCAGGCGGCCTTGACGAGGTCGGCCGGCAATGCAGCCTTCGCCTGGGCGACAATGGCGGCGAATGCCTCCGGCTCGCGAATGGCGATATCCGACAGGACCTTGCGGTCCACCTCGACGCCCGCCTTGGCGAGGCCGTCGATCAGGCGGGAATAGGTCAGGCCATGCTCGCGGGCAGCGGCGTTGAGGCGCTGGATCCAGAGGGCGCGGAACGAACGCTTCCGGTTCTTGCGATCCCGGTAGGCGTACTGCATCGACTTCTCGACCGCCTGCTTGGCGATCCGAATCGTGTTCTTGCGACGGCCATAGAAGCCCTTCGCCTGATCCAGAACCTTCTTGTGCTTGGCGTGGCTCGTCACGCCGCGTTTCACGCGGGCCATGGGGGATCTCCTGGGAAGCTAGTTGTCTGCGGGGGCGTGTGGTTCTTCAGCCGTTCGGCAGGAAGAACTTCTTCACGTTGTCGGCGTCGCCCTTGAACAGGGTCGTCGTGCCGCGCAGGTTGCGGATCTGCTTGTTGGTCCGCTTGATCATGCCGTGCCGCTTGCCGGCCTGGGCCCTGATCACTTTCCCCGTACCGGAGATCTTGAAGCGCTTTTTTGCGCCCGACTTCGTCTTGAGCTTGGGCATTTGGCTCTCCTGAACGCGCCGCGCCCGGGCGAACCCGGGCGGCGCTTCCGTTATCTGCTTGGAGCAGGGAATGAACCGCCACGGCAGCCCTACGGCCGGGCGGTCCAGAGGCGCGGCTTATGGCAGAGAGGGCCGGAAACTGCAAGCACTTGTGCTTCCGGCGTGCTGGTGGAAATTCCTCGCGGATGAGCTGCACGAGAATGGGCTGTCGATGAACGTAGACGTAAAGCTACTCGACTCCCGCCTGGCGGATTGGGGCTTTCCTCATTGGGGCTCCGCGATGGCCGCAGGCCTAGACCTCTTCGCCTGCCTGGAGGAGCCGCTGACCCTCTCGCCCGGCGATCCTCCGGCCCTCGTTTCATCAGGCATCGCCATCCGCATCGGAAATCCGGGCTGGTGCGCACTCATCGCGCCGCGGTCAGGGCTCGGGCATCGCGGCCTCGTCCTCGGGAACACGATCGGCATCATCGACGCCGATTACGAGGGGCCTTGCATGATCTCGGCCTGGAACCGGAACCCGCCTGCCTCGGGCGCGGCGATCACCATCTCCCCGGGGGACCGGCTGGCGCAGATGCTCTTCGTTCCCATCGGGCGTCCGACGTTCAAGGTCGTCGAAGATTTCCCTGGGGCGAGCGCCCGCGGGGCGGGAGGGTTCGGGTCGACCGGGATCGGTACCACGGCTGTGATGGAGCCGCGGCGTTGAACCTTCTGTCGCGCCGCACGCTCCTGGCCGTCGCCGCCGTGGTGGACGTGGCGCTGCATGCCCGTCCCGTCCCGGTCAGCGCCAAGGCGCTCGCAACGCGCCACGACCTGCCGCCGCGCCACCTCGAGACGATCCTCCAGGCCCTTGTCAGGAGCGGGATCCTCAAGGGCCTGCGCGGCCCGCGAGGTGGATACGAGCTTGCCCGCGAGCGGCGCCGTGTCTCGGTCGGCGACATCGTTCGCGCCGTCCAGGGCGCCAGCGGGGGGCGCGAGGAGGAGGGCAGTGGCACGGCTCCGCCCTCAGCGCTCGTCGAGGAGGTCGTCTCGCCTGCGATCGCAGCCGCGGGGGAGGTCTTCCTGCGTGAGCTGGACGGGATTACCGTCGAGGATCTGTGCCGACGGGTCGACACAGCAGGCCCCGGCGACCATCCCGTAGATTTCACAATCTAATAATGTGCAACATTGCATTCATCGACATGGATCTGGAAATAAGATAGATCTGTTGCAGAATTTCAGGAGGACGGCATGGCTCAGTCAGCATTGAGGCACCCGGCCGGCGAGCACCGTACGCGCGGCCGCGGCAGGGTCTACGGTTCCATCACGGAGACCATCGGCGACACCCCGCTGGTCCGTCTCGACCGCCTCGCGAAGCAGAAGGGCGTGAAAGCCGAGATCCTGCTGAAGCTCGAGTTCTTCAACCCGATCGCGAGCGTGAAGGACCGTATCGGCGTCAACATGATCGACGCGCTCGAGGCATCCGGGCAGCTGAAGGAGGGTGGCACCCTGATCGAGCCGACCTCCGGCAATACCGGAATCGCGCTCGCATTCGTGGCCGCGGCGCGGGGTTACCGCATGATCCTCGTCATGCCGGAGACGATGTCGCTCGAGCGTCGCAAGATGCTGGCCTTCCTGGGCGCCGAACTCGTGCTCACGCCCGGCCCGCAGGGAATGAAAGGCGCGGTCGCCAAGGCCGAGGAACTCGTCCGCGAGACGCCCGGCGCCGTCATGCCCCAGCAGTTCAAGCACCCGGCCAATCCGGAGATCCACCGGATCACGACGGCCGAGGAGATCTGGAGCGACACTGGCGGGGAGCTCGACGTCTTCATCGCGGCGGTGGGTACCGGCGGCACCATCACGGGCGTCGGCGAGGTGCTGAAGCCGCGCCTGCCGAACCTCAAGGTCATCGCGGTCGAGCCGGAGGATTCTCCCGTCCTCTCCGGCGGCCAGCCTGGCCCGCACAAGATCCAGGGCATCGGGGCCGGTTTCGTGCCGGACGTGCTGGATCGCGCCGTCATCGACGAGGTCCTGACCGTCTCCAATCAGACCGCCTTCGATACCTCGCGCCTGTTGGCGAAGGTCGAGGGTATTCCGGGCGGCATCTCGACCGGGGCGAATGTCGCGGCGGCGCTCGAGGTGGCGGCTCGGCCCGGGATGGAGGGCAAGCGTATCGTAACCATCGCGCCGTCCTTCGCCGAGCGCTACATCTCGAGCGCGCTCTTCGAGGGCATCGGCTAGCCGGTCCGACCTCGAGGCGAGTTCCGATCAAGGGCGGCTCTGCCGCCCTTTTTCATGCGTGCGGCAACCGCCCGGGCTCCCGCGGGTTCTCCCCTCAACAGTTTGAGGAGGCTCCGATGGCCAACCAGGCAAAGACAGAGAATCTCAAGAGCTTCGACGCCTACCGCGACGAGAACGGGCAGTTCATGGGCCAGGATGCGCCGACGGACCTCGCCCGGCCGGACGACCTCCAGCGGCATCTGAACAGCGACCCGAGTTGGGAGGCGGAGACGGCTCGCGTCGCCTCAGGGGCGCCTCGGCTCGATTCGATCGCCGGCGGCAGCATCGAGACCTCCGACCAGACCGCGGCGGAGACCCCAGCCGAGAACATCCGTCGCATCAGCGACGCGGGCGGAGACGCGGGCGGACCCAAGGCGGCGGGGGAAAGCTCTGCCGCCAAGGAGGCCGTGGAGCGCGCGACTGCAGGGCTCGGGAAGCCCTGAGCCCCGCCCGTCCGCGGTCAGGAGACCAGAAGGTCGCGGTGAGCCCGGTGCGCGCGGAGCCAACCGCGCGCATAGCCGCAGAGGGCGAGGATCTTGCGGTCCTCGGCTCTGGCCTGCCCCGCCACCGCAGACATGAGCCGGTCGGATGCGCCTGTCCCGCGCAGAGGCGGAGGCGCATAGACGTAGCTGATGACGAGCACGCCCGGCCGCCGCTGGTAATCGGCGTAGGCGACCTGCCCGGAGACGTCGAGCTCGAAGCGGCTCCGCTCCTCGTCGTCATGGAAGGCGGGCATGGTCTCTGTCATCGGTTCCTCGGCCGGCTGCTCGGGTAGATCAAACGATTCCCCGCCGGCGAAGATCCGCGACCTCTTCGGCCGAGTAGCCGGCAGACCCGAGGATCTCGTCCGTGTGCTCGCCGAGCTTCGGTCCAAGCCAGCGCATCGCGCCAGGCGTCCGCGACAGCTTGGGGGCGATGCCGGGGACGGGCATCGGGGTGCCGTCCGGAAGCTTAGCATCGATGATCATGTCGCGAGCGCGGTAGTGCGGGTCCGCCATGATGTCGGCCGCGTTGTAGATGCGTCCCGCAGGCACGGAGGCCTGGTTCATGACGGCGAGCGCTTCCTCCACGGTGCGCTGCTCCGTCCAAGCCTCGATCGCAGCGTCGATGAAGTCCGCTTCCGCGGCCCGTCCCGCATTGTCGGCAAAGCGCGGGTCCTCGCCGAGGTCCTCCCGCCCGATCGCCTTCATGAGCCGACGGAAGATGGAGTCGCCGTTGCCGGCCACGAGCACGTAGCCATCCGAGGCCTTGTAGGCATTGGTGGGCGCGATGCCCGGCAGGGCGCCCCCTGAACGCTCCCGAATCTCGCCGAGGACGCCGTATTCCGGGATCAGGCTCTCCATGATGTTGAAGACGCTCTCGTAAAGGGAGACGTCCACGACCTGCCCCGTGCCGCCGTTCCGGACGATGTCGATGATCGCCATCAGGGTCCCGATGACGGCATGCAGCGCGGCAAGGGAATCACCTATCGAGACCCCGACGCGAGAGGGCGGCCGGTCCGGCGACCCGGTCGTGTAGCGAATGCCGCCCATGGCCTCGCCGATCACGCCGAAGCCCGGCCGCTCGCGATAGGGCCCTGTCTGGCCATAGCCCGAGAGACGGACCAGGATGATCTTCGGATTCAGGCGCGAAAGATCCTCGAACCCGAGTGCCCACTTCTCCGGCGTGCCGGGGCGGAAGTTCTCGACGACCACGTCGGCATCGGCGGCGAGCCGGCGCACGATATCCTGCCCCTCTGCGGCCTTGAGATCGATCGTGACCGAATGCTTGTTGCGGCTCTGGACGTATGACCAGAGCGAGGTCCCGTCATGGGTCTTGCGCCACTTTCGCAGGGGATCGCCGACACCGGGCGGCTCGACCTTGATCACGGTCGCGCCGAACTCGGCGAGCAGCCGGGTCGCGAAAGGGGCCGCGATGAGCTGCCCGAGTTCGATCACCTTGAGACCGGTAAGGGGGCCGGACATGCTCCTCCTCGCAGACTTTGGCGGCATCTCGGCGGCCGCCCCGGGCCCTTAAACTGCCGACCTTCTCCGGGCCAGATCAGCTGCCCGCAGGCACGAGGATGCAAAAGGTCCGGCTCTTCGGATCGGCCGGGTTGTAGAGGCAGCGGTGGAAGTTCTCGTCGAAGCTCGGGCGCGCCTGGAAGCGGGTGAAGATCTCGCCCGTTGGCACCACGAGGTAGCGCCCATCCTGCAGCGCCTCGATCTCGCCCAGCAGGGCCGGCCTGCAATCATGGTCGGCGCAGCAATCCCTCGGATACCCGCCATGGGCCCAGGAGGGCTGGGCGGTCACGACGGCCGCCACGACGCAGAGTTCCTGTAGGATGCCCATCCGGCCTCCCAATTCCGCCGCTACCACAATGCAGTGGGCACACGTCTTTCGGCAATCTCCGACAGGCGCTCGCGCGTTCCCCGGGTCAGCCCCTCCGGCAGGGCATCCAGGGGAAAGAACCTGCACTCAGCGATCTCATGGTCCGGCATCCGGCCGCCGCCAGCCGCGGTAAAATCGCGCACGACGAAGACAAGCACGTGGTCGCGACGCGAGACATGGCCGTTCAGGAAGACGCCATGAAGCTGCGGCGCGCCCGCCAATTCGACCGCGGCCTCCTCGCGAAGCTCCCGGGCGAGCCCTTCCAGCGCGTTCTCGCCGATCTCGATGCCGCCGCCCGGGAATTGCCAACCCGGCGCATAGGTGTGCCGGACGAGGCAGACACGGTCCTCCGCGTCGATCACGACGGCGCGGACCCCCAGCGTCATGCCGCGCGAGAGGAGGAACCATCCGTGGAGGGCGCGCCGCGATACTCTGGCTACGACATGGGAAAAGAGAAGCCGTTTCAAGTCCATTACATCATCTATGCTAAACCAACATGGCTGGCCGGAGGGGAGCCCCTTAGCTCTCGCTTCTACGCAGGAGTACACTATCTAACAGTGTAGGTATTCGACGATGTTTCTCTCATACATTCTCGCGCTGATGGCCCGCCGGCCGGCCTTCTCCTGGCAGCCCGCACTCGACCTCAGCGACAACTCGGTCCGATCGCAACTCATCGCCGGCGCGCAGTACTGAGTTCCCGGGTCCGGCTTGACGGGGCGGGAACTCGGCCCGAGTTTGCGGCCGCATGTTCCGTATCGCCCACCTGACCGACCCCCATGTGGGGCCGCTGCCCCGGCCGGCGATCCGGCACCTGCTCGGCAAGCGCTTCACCGGCTATGTGAACTGGCGCCGCGGGCGGCGCGACGCGCACGACATGGATGTGCTGGCGGGGCTCGTGAGCGATCTCCGCGACCAGACCCCGGACCACATCGCCTGCACGGGTGACATCTGCAATCTCGGCCTCGCCAGCGAATGGCCGAGCTCACGGCTGTTCCTCGACGGGCTCGGCAGCCCGGAGACCGTCAGCTTCGTGCCCGGCAATCACGACGCCTATGTCCAGAAATCGCTCGCCGGGCTCCTCAAGGCCGTAGATCCCTTCGCCCGCGGCGATGAACCCAGTCCGCATCGGTTTCCCTACCTGCGCCGGCGCGGCCAGGTTGCGATCGTTGGCCTCTCGTCCGCCGTGCCGACCGCGCCTTTCGTCGCCTCGGGCAAGCTGGGGCGCACGCAGCGCAAGGAGGCCGAGGAGTTGCTGGCGGCACTCGCTCGGGAGCCGCTCTTCCGCCTCATCCTCATCCACCATCCGCCGCATGTGGGCGGGGCTCCCGCCGGCCGGAATCTGACCGATGCCGACAAGTTCGAGGCCATCATCCGGAAAGTCGGCGCCGACCTGATCATCCATGGCCACAACCATGTCGGCTCGGTCGCGCATATCGAGGGGCCGAATGGCTGGGTGCCGGTCGTCGGTGCGCCGAGCGCCTCCGCCCGAGGCGGGGCCCTGACGCACCGGGCCGGCCACCACCTCTTCACGATCTCGGGCGAGCCCGGCGCGTTCCGGGTCGAGGCGGAGCTGCGCGGCATGGACTCGACCGGGAAATTCTGCGGGCTCGGGCCCATCACCATGGGCCGGGACCCGATAACCTTCGGCCAGGTCATGGGGCTGGGGCGGTGACCCGTCCGCTCCCCCCGGCCTCGGATCGTGTGCGCGAGGCCGCCGCGGGGCTCGGCCTTGCGATCGAGATTCTCGAGCACCACGCGCCGACGCGGACGGCCGAGGAGGCCGCAGCGGCCTGCGGCTGCGAGGTTGCCGCGATCGTGAAGTCACTCGTCTTCGCGGGCCACCAAAGCGGCGAGCCGCTGCTTCTGCTCGTCTCGGGCGCCAATCGGGTGGACGAGGCGCTTGCCGGGGCGGAGATCGGCGAGGCGATTATCCGCCCAGACGGCAAGGCGGTCCGGGCCTGGACAGGCTTTGCCATCGGCGGCATCCCGCCCTTCGGCCATGCGCGGATCCTCAAGACCTACATGGACGAGGACCTGCTACGGCACGAGAGGGTCTGGGCGGCTGCCGGCACGCCCTCGACGATCTTCCCTATCGATCCCCACGTACTCGCGCGAGTAACCGGCGCCAGGGTGGCCCGGCTCTCCGGCTGAAGCGTCGCGCGCTTACGTCCCGCGCGGCTTCGCCCGGCGGGTAGGCTCGGCATTGGCCGGATCTTCCGGCCAGGGGTGCCGCGGATAGCGGCCGCGCATCTCGGACCTGACGTCGCTCCAGGAGCCGAGCCAGAAGGCCGGCAGGTCCCGCGTGACCTGGATCGGCCGGTGCGCGGGCGAGAGAAGATTCAGGACGAGAGGGACACGGCCTCCCCCGATCGTCGGGTGCTTCGCGAGGCCGAACAGCTCCTGCACGCGGACGGAAACAGCGGGACCTCCCTCCGCCGCGTAATCGACCGGAATGGAAGACCCCGTCGGGACGGTAAGATGCGTCGGAGCCTCCTCGTCCAGACGCCGGCGCTTGTCCCACGGGATCAGCGCCTCGAGGGCATCCCGCAACTCGGCCGGGGAGATGTCCGCCAGGCCCCGTTTGCCGACAAGGTGGGGCGCCAGCCAGTCTTCGATGCTCTTCCCGAGTGCGGCGTCCGATAGGTCCGGCCATTCCGGCCCCTCCGCATTGCGCAGAAAGGCGATGCGGTCGCGAAGCTGACGGCTGCCATCGGACCAGGGCAGTTGCGCCGCGCCGAGTCCCGCGAGCCCGCGGGCGAGGATGCGGGCAGAATCCTCGGTCGCCGGCACGGGCAGCGGTTTCTCGCCCAGCAGCACCGATCCGAGCCGCCGGACCGATCGGGCGCGCAGGGCCCGTGCGGCGGGGTCGAAGACGACCTCCTCGCGCGAGACGATCCTGCCCGCTGCGAGTCTCTCGATCTCTTCCGGCGTGATCGCCGCGGCGGCGAGGATACGGGCCGACGCCGCTCCGCCCGCGATCTCCGCGATGGCGATGAAGGGTTGGCGGGCGAGCGCGAGATGCGGCTCCAG
>JAFAEL010000073.1 GCA_023423995.1 Pseudomonadota bacterium
ATCGGATGCAGCTCCGACCCGGTCGCCAGCCCTTCGATGGTGAGGATATCCGCCCCCTCACACTGCACCGCGAGAGTGGTGCACGCCTTCACGGCCTGCCCGTCCAGATGGACCACGCAGGCGCCGCATTGGCTGGTGTCGCAGCCCACATGCGTGCCGGTCAGCCGCAGGGTCTCGCGGAGAAACTGGACGAGCAGGGTGCGCGGGTCGACGTCACCGGAGACCGCCTTCCCATTCACCGTCATCGATACGGATGCCATCTGTCTCTCCCCCGGGCCGCCGGGCGCCCCTGGCCGGATCTCGCGGCCCGGCTCTCTTGCGAACTGTTCCTATCCGACATTGCGGAGGCGCGGCTTCAGGGTCAAGCAGGAAGCCGAACAAGCGTGGCCGACGCTGGCCGCATGGCTACAACCCGGCGGGCGCGCGCCGCCCGACGGGTTGTCTGTCCGCCTTCGCCCGCCCATCTTGGGCAGAACGACCCGCCCACGACAGAGGCCCCGATGAGCGTCCTCGATCTCTTCCGCCGCGAGAATCCGCCTGCGACCGACAGGAGTGCGATCCCGCAGCGCTCCCCTTCGGGGTTCGACCTTACTCCACCGTCACCGGAGGAGCGGGCCGAGCTCGAAGCCGACCTGTCGCCGGAGGAAAGGCAGGTCCTCCTGCACCACGGGACGGAGGCGCCGTTCTGCGGCGGCCTCCTGAACAACAAGGAGAACGGCGTCTATTGCTGCCGCGAATGCGGCCTGCCGCTCTTCAAGGCGGAAACGAAGTTCGAAAGCGGCACGGGCTGGCCGAGTTTCTTCGCACCGTACGACGAGACCCACGTGCTCGCGATCGAGGACCGCAGCTACGGCATGGTGCGTATCGAGACCCGCTGCACCCGCTGCGACAGCCACCAGGGCCACGTCTTCCCGGACGGACCTGCCCCGACGCGCCTGCGCTACTGCATCAACTCGGTGTCGCTGGAATTCGTGCCTGACGGCGAGCCGCTGCGCGACCCGCTCGGACGCGGCGACCACCTCTGAACCGGGATTTGCGGAAGGTCGCCGCGGGCGAAGGACGCCTAGTGCTTCGCCTTTGCGAGACCTTGCGCCAACTGGAGGTGCTGCTCCAGGACGGGCAGCGTTTCGGCCGCATAGGCGGCGGCTGCGTCCTTTTTCTTCGCCTCGGCGCGATATTCGCGAACGTCCTTCTCGTGATCGGCAACCATGTGCGCCGCGAAGGCGCGATCGAAGCTGGCACCTGAAAGCTTCGCCAGCCGGTCGTAATCGGCCCTCTGCTTAGCGGTCGGCTCGGTGGGCGGCGTCACGCCGATACCGCTCGCCACCGCCGACGCGCGCTCGTTCGCGTGGCTGTGGTCGGTGACGAGCCGCTGGCCGAAGGCCTTGGTCTCGTCCGAAAGGCCCTTCTCCTGCGCGAGCCTGCCCATCTGGACTTCGGCAAGGTTGCCCTGCACCGCCTTCGTGATGAAGGCCTGGCCCGGGGGCGATTTCGCGAGTGCCGGGAAGGTGCCGAGGATTGCGGCCACGGCAAGCGTGGCGACCGAAGCGGGCCTCATGGTAGATCTCCTCGCTCTGAGACCGCCAAACGTGCCCCGGACCGCCCTGTTCCGGCCCGGGGGCGTGGCGCCTTGACCTTGCTCTCGTCGCAAGGCAAGCGGGCCCTCTTCCATCTCCCGTTCGTCCAGCCAGGAGTGCCGCCCTCGTGAGCGCGCCCGCATCCGTTCTGACCCTGTCCTGCCGCAACCGGCCCGGCATCGTGGCCGCAGTATCCGCGGGGCTCTTCGAGGCGGGCTACAACATCCTCGACGCGCAGCAATTCGACGATGTCGAAACCGGCCTGTTCTTCATGCGGGTCGTGTTCAATCCGGCGGGTGGCGGCGCCGGCTCCGACCTCCGGGAGACCTTCGTCCGGGTGGCGGAGGAGTTCGGGATGACATGGTCCCTGCGCGACGCGGGCGCGAAGCGCCGGGTGATGATCCTCGTCTCGCGCTTCGACCATTGCCTCGCCGACCTGCTCTATCGCTGGCGGATCGGGGAGCTGCCGGCGGAGATCACGGGGATCATCGCGAACTACCCGCGCGAGACCTACTCGCATCTCGATTTCGGCAGCATCCCGTTCCACTACCTGCCCGTCCGCCGGGACACGAAGATGGAGCAGGAAGCCCAGATCTGGGACCTCGTGCGCCAGACCGAGACCGACCTGGTCGTCCTCGCCCGGTACATGCAGATCCTCTCGGACGGGCTCGCGGCGAAGCTCGCCGGGCGGTGCATCAACATCCACCACTCGTTCCTGCCCGGCTTCAAGGGCGCCAAGCCCTATCACCAGGCGCACGAGCGCGGCGTGAAGCTCATCGGCGCCACCGCCCACTACGTCACGAGCGACCTCGACGAGGGCCCGATCATCGAGCAGGACGTCGAGCGGATCAGCCATCGCGACACGCCGGACGACCTCATCCGCAAGGGCCGCGACATCGAGCGCCGCGTCCTCGCCCGCGCGGTCAGGCACCACCTGGAGGACCGCGTCCTCGTGAACGGCCGGAAGACCGTCGTCTTCACCGACTGAACGAAAAAAGGGCCGCCGGATCCCGGCGGCCCTGCCCAGGTCGACCCTGCTCGGGCTCAGCCCTGCGGGGCGCCCATGGAGCCCTGAAGGCGCTCGAGCTGGGCCATGTGGAGGCGGATCAGCGGAAGCGCGCCGCGCGCCACGCGACGCAGAGCCGGATCGTCGCCGTTCTGCGCATAGTTGCTGTGAACCGCATAGGCCTCCTGGTGGCCCATCAGCTGCGTCTGGACGAACAGCGCATCGTATTGCGGGCCGGCCGCAGTGTTCCGGATGCGGGCGATCATCTCGGCCTTCTGCCCATCGCTCGTCATCGGGACCGGCTGCCCGCCCGGGCCGAGGAGAGTGTCGGCCACGGCCCCCGCCGCCATGAAGGGCGCCGCAACGATCCCGCCGACAACACCGCCCGGAGGCATTCCGACAGCCCCGCCGGCCATCAGTCCCGGAGGCGTGCCGGCGGTCAGCTTGTCCGTCAGCTTCACCTGCTCGACGACCTCTGCCCGCGAGAACTTCTTCAGGCGCGGATCACGGGTCTTCTCGAAGGCGTCGCGGGCCGTCTCCTCCAGCAGCATGCCGCCCTTGGCGGCCATGGCGAGATAGGTCGGTGCCGGGATGCCACCTGCCGCGGGGGCGGGCTGGGCCGCCGTGTGCGTAATCGCGAGCGGCGAAGTGGCGAGCATCAGGCCCACAACAAACTGGCGGCGGTACATCTTGAGATCTGCTCCGATTGTCTGATTTCACGACGTCGACGTCGCGCGTTCAGGCAATCCAGCTCGATCTCGCAAGTTCCCCGGCAGTATCTCTCCCCAGGCCTGGTTCGAAAGCGGACGAGTCGTGCCGAAAGCAGCTCGCCCGCCTCGGCGCTCTACTCGGCGGGCGGTACGACGGCCGTCTTCTGCCGCGCCTCCGCGAGCGCTTCCGCCTCGGGCGAGATCCTGGCCATCGCCCTCAACCGGTCCCGCTCGGCCTTGGAGAGCCTGGACTTCTCCAGGGAGGTGAAATCCTCCCGCGCGTGTCGTGCGCTGTGCGCTCCCTCGAACACCAGGACCTGGTCCTTCAGGACGACGATGTCGCCCGGGCGCAGGGTCGGATCGTCGAGGTACCAGTTCGGGTTCTTGGCCGGGTCGAGGTTGACGATGCTGACGGGAACCGGCGCGGGCTTCGCCTTGCGGGCGACCGGACGCCGCTCGCGCACCGGCTGGTTCCGGCGTGGCCGGACCGTGATGCCGAGCCCGCCGCCGCCATCCTGGTAATATCCGCCGGGAGCCTGGCGGTACTGGCGCTCCGGCTGCTGGTTGATGCCGAAGAGCTCGCCGATGGCCTCGAAGAGGCCGGCAGCCGAAGCAGGGCTCGGCGCCCCGAGCGGAAGCACGATCGCCGCGGCGATAAAGGCTCCACGGAGCGACTGAGGATTGCGCATGGCGGAACCCTGATCCGGACTTGAGAGATGGGTGAACGCATCTGAAGCTCGGCCGTTCCATGCGTCAACCGAAGCTTAGCAATTCGGTGGGCCAAGCCCGCGGGGCGGCCGCGAACCATGTGCGAGGGCGGGTCAGGTGCCGGCGGAGCTGACGGTCGGGCCGAATATCTCCTCGAATGCCTGACGGAGCGCGATGTCCGCATCCGCCATCGTCACGGGCAGCCCGAGATCGACGAGGCTGGTGACCCCGTGCTCGGCAACGCCGCACGGAACGATGCCTGAAAAATGTGACAGGTCGGGCTCGACGTTCAGGCTCACGCCGTGGAACGTCACCCATCGCCGAACCCGGATGCCGATGGCCGCGATCTTGTCCTCGACGGTTTCGCCCTTGTCCGGCCGTCGCACCCAGACCCCGACCCGATCCTCCCGGCGTTCGCCGCGGAGGTTGAAGGCGTCGAGCGTCAGGATCAGCCAGGCCTCGAGTGCCGCCACAAAGCGCCGCAGATCCGGCTGGCGGCGGTTGAGGTCGAGCATGACATAGGCCACGCGCTGGCCTGGGCCGTGATAGGTGTACTGCCCGCCCCGGCCGGTGCGAACCACCGGGAATCGCCCGGGCTCGACCAGGTCGCGATCATTCGCCGAGGTGCCGGCCGTGTAGACGGGCGGGTGCTCCAGCAGCCAGACGAGCTCACGCGCCTTCCCGTCCGCAATGGCGGCGACGCGCTCGTCCATGAAGGCGAGCGCCGCCTCGTATGGGACGAGGGCGTCCTCGATCCGCCATTCGACCGGCGGAGAGCCCTCGACGGGGAGCATGGCCAGGGCGAGGCCGTCCCGGCCGTTTACCAAGGGTTCACCCTGTTTCGATGACATCGTAACCGTTCGAGAGGCGCGATCGTGGGCATCGCCAGGGGTTCAGGCACGGTGAGCGAATTGGACAGCCTCCATGTAGACCTGACGGTCCAGCTTGGCACCACCCGCATGCCGCTTCACCAACTGCTGAAGCTCGGCCGTGGGGCCATCGTCGAACTCGATGGCAGCGACGCCGAGATCGTCGACATCCTCGTCAACGGCCACCCGATCGCCCGCGGCAATGTCGTGGTGACCGGTCGCGCGATCTCTATCCAGGTGACGGAGATGATCCGGAAGGAAAGCGTCATCCGGCAGGGCGGCGTCCGCATCGGGGGCGATGGCGCGCCGCCGTTCAACCTCGTCACGGCACTGGAACGGCCCGCGGCAGCATAAATCTCAAAACCGGGCTTGTTCCGCCGGATTCGAAGTGCTACCAGCGCGGCTCCGGCGAGGCCCTCGGGCCTCGTTTCTGTTGCGGCCGTGGCGGAATTGGTAGACGCGCTAGCTTGAGGTGCTAGTTGGGAGACCAGTGGAGGTTCGAGTCCTCTCGGCCGCACCAAACGACTTCCTCGTTTGGTGCCAAATAATCAGCGGAAATCGCTAGCTTAGGACGACCCTCTCCCAGGACAGGGACTTGGTCGTGGCGCGCAGGATGCGCAGCCCCAAATAGCCCCTCCCTGGGCACAATCCTTTCTCCATACAGCGAACGAATCCCACAAAGCAGGCGCCCGAGAGCGAGTCATCGCGCTCCGCTTCGGAGAGCCGCCGGCACCTGGCGGGAAAAGCCGATTCGACTCACCGCCAAGCAGGGGCGCCTGCCGGCCACGATTCGGGGCCCGGAGATCTGCCTCCCGCGGCTTCCGCAGGGATCGCGCGCCTTCAGGCTACCAGCATCACCATCAGCGTGATCGTGGCGAAGGTCGAGGCCAGGAATCCTGCGAGTCGCGTGGCGATTCCCATCGCGTCGGGAACCGCTTTCGCCTTCACCACGTCCATTTTGTCGCTCCGCAAATCAAAGTTGGCCAATCAGCGCAGAACGGCGTCGTTGGTTCCCGGCCTAACCGCGCTGAGTAGGAAGAAAGACGTCCGCATTCAGGATGAAAGCGGTGCGGGCGCATCGCGTCAGCGGGATGCGAGAGGCGATGGGACGGCCCGAACCAGGGTCGAAACATTGTCGGCGGTTCGAAGCTCGGCCGTGCGCCCGGAGGACAGGTCGAAGTTGGGCCGGCAATCGCCGGCGGCCAGGAGCCATGCCTGGTCCGTGCACCTCGCCCCGCCGTCGACCCGCCCGCGATCGCCCTTGGCGCTCTTGTTCACGTCTACGGAGCGAAGCGCCCTTGGATCGGCCGCGGCGAAGCTGAAAGTGGCGGGAGACGGATCGCCTGCCCGATCGTAGAAGAGCTTGCCGGCCGGGTGGTCGGCACCGCGCTCCGCACCGGGGAAGCCCGAGACGATACCGGCCGAGAGAATCGCGCTGATGCCCGCCAACTTGAGGGTGGTGATCACGTGAGCCTCCATCGGCCTCTCCGGCCTTGTTTGATGGAGGCGCTTCTAGATCGCCCCGTTTTCAGCGGTCTTGCGCCGGGGCATGGTCTGATTTCGTGTTCGAACGGTTTGTTTCGCGCCGCGGCAACGCGGGAAATAAACGGCCGGGCGAGCGCTTCTCCGCACCGCCGATCCGCGAACGCCGCTCAGCGTTCGCGGCCCTCCGGGGAGAAGAGGTAACCGGCTCCACGCACCGTCTGGATGATTCTCGGCTGTCCCGGATCCGGCTCGATCTTGCGGCGAATGCGGGTGATCCGCACGTCGATGGCGCGATCGAACGGCTCGTCGTCCCGCGCGCTGGCGAGGTCGAGGAGGCGCTCCCGGGTGAGAACCCGCTGCGGATTTTCCGCGAAGGCCTTCAGCAGGCTGAACTCGGAGGCGGTGAGGGGATGGATGGCATCCTCGTCGTCGCGCAGATGGTGAGCATCGAGGTCGAGCCACTTCGTGCCGAAACGGATCCGCCGGTTCTTCTGGACGGGCGCCGCCTCGCCCTGCCCGCTTCGCCTCAGGACGGACCGGATCCGCGCTACCAGTTCGCGAAGCTCGCATGGCTTGGCCACATAGTCGTCCGCCCCGATCTCGAGGCCGACGACCCGGTCGATCGGACTGGCCGTCGCGGTGAGCATGATGACCGGCGTGCCGTTCTGCCGCTTCAGATCGCGCACGATCGAGAGCCCATCCTCCTCCGGCATGTTCAGGTCGAGGACGATCAGGTCCGGGCTCGCCGATTTGAGCTCGCGCCTGAGACTCGCGCCGCCGTCGCAGAGCGTCACCGTGAAGCCGTGCATCTTCAGGTAGTCGCCCACCATCTCGCGGGCAGGCGCTTCGTCGTCGACGACAACGATATGGGGGGTGGAAGCCATCGCTGCCTACTCCGGATCCGGAATGGAGATCGTGAAGGTCGCGCCGTGACCCGGCCCGGCGCTTTCGACGGAGATTCGGCCGTGATGGAGGTCCAGGATGCGCTTGGCGATGGAAAGCCCGAGCCCGGTGGAGCTTTCCCCGCCCGTGGGCTTGGCCGAGAGACGCTGGAACCGGCCGAAGACCCGGCCGACATCCTCCGGAGACAGGCCCGGTCCGTTGTCGCGGACGTGAACGAGGGAGTCTGCCCCCTCCCGCCGCAGTTCGACCTGGATGGCGCCACCGGTCGGGCTATACTTGATCGCGTTGGAGACGAGGTTGTCCACCGCCTCCCAGAGCCTGTCCTGATCGCCGCACGTCGTGAGCGATTCAGGACCCGACATCGTCAGCGCCTGGTCCTTGCGCTCCGCGAGCGGCCGGTTGGCCTCGACGACGTCTCCGACGAGCGCGGCCAGGTCCAGCGGCTCACGCCGGATCGTGACGTCGAGCGCGTCGTTCATGGCATCCGTGATGAGCGTATCGACCATGTTGGTGAGGCGCTTGGCGGAATCCCGGACATGGCGGATCTGATCCCCGACCTGGCCATTGGGGACGGGCTGCATGGCCAGGAGGTCGGACAGCATCTCCGACCGCCCCATGATCACGCCGAGCGGGTTCTTCAGGTCGTGGGCAATCGTGCCGAGTATCTCGGTCTTGAAACGGTTCGCGCGCCTCAGCTCGGCGGTCTGCGCGGCAAGACGATGGTTGGCGCTCTTGAGTTCAGCCGTGCGCTTCAGGACCCGCTCCTCCAGCCGCAGATTGGCGTCCTGCAGCTGCTGATAGAGGATCACGTTGTCGAAGGCGATGGACAAGCGGCTGGAGAAGACTTCGACGAGCGCCCGGTTCGTGTCCGATAGGCTCTTCGCGGCTTCGAGGAGGACGATGACCTCCCGTCCGCTGCCCGTTTTTACATAGAGAACGGAGCGACGCTCCATGAAGTCATGGCAGCGGCGCTCGAAGGCCTGCTTCACGACGTCGTTCAGCTCCCGCTCGCGCTCGAACTCCGCCACGTCCTCGACGAAGCGCCGGTAGCAGCCGGAGCCCGCCAGGATGGAGAAGCTCTCCTGCTCCATCCCGTCCTCCCGCAGGACGAGGATGCCGGCGCAATCGACCTCCAGCAGCGAGGCGAGCTGGGTCAGCACGCCTTCGGCGAGGCGCTGCATGGAGCGGAAGTCGAAGAGCGTCGAGGCCGCCTCGATGATGATCTCCAGCCCGCGGCGCGTCTCCAGCATGCGCTGCAGCTGTTGGTAGCTGCGCAGCGCGGCCGTGATGCTGGTGAACAGCTTGTCGGCGGTGAGCTCTGTCTTCGCCTTGTAGTCGTTGATGTCGTAATCGACGATCACCCGGCGCTCGGGAGCCTGGCCCGGCTGCCCGGTCCGCAGGATGATGCGGACGGTCTCGTTGCGGAGCTCGTTGCGGATGTAGCCGACGAGATCGAGGCCCGCCGTCTCGGTTTCCATCACGACATCGAGCAGGACGACCGCGATATCCGGGTAGCGGGCCAGCAGCTCGCGGCCTTCCTTGGCCGAGTGGGCGGAGAGGATCTCCAGCCCCTGCCCGCTGAGCTTGTAGTCGTAGAGCGCGAAGCGCGTTCCCTCGTGAACGGCCGGGTCGTCGTCGATGACGGCCACCCGCCAGGGCGGCAGCATCTCGCCCGCGGGAGCCGGCTCCACATCGTCCAGGAGCGCAATCAGCTCGTCGCCGTCAGACATGTCCAGCCTCCGCCCGCACACCATCGCCCCGGCTAGCTTCGCGGGGCGCGACGAGCGGCAGCACGATCAGGAAGGTTGCACCGAGCCCGGGGCTCGAAGACAGGATGATCCTGCCCCCGAGCCGGGCCGTAACGAGATTGTAGACGATATGCAGTCCGAGTCCCGTTCCGCCTGAGCCACGCCGGGTGGTGAAGAAGGGATCGAAGGCGGAGCGCTGAACCTCTTCCGTCATGCCGTGGCCGTCGTCCCGGAACAGGATCTCGACCTCGTCGCGGCCGCGCAGGCGGGCGGACACAAAGATCGTGCCGCCCGGCCGGCCGTCGAAGCCGTGGTGAAGCGAATTGAGGAAGAGGTTGGTGAGGATCTGCCCGAGCGGGCCGGGATAGCTGTCCATCCCGATGCCTTCCGGCACCTCGACGATCAGCTGCACCTCCGAGGTCTTCAGCGTCGGTCGAAGGCTCGCCAGGATCTGCTCCATCGCGTGGCCGAGGTCGAAGGTCCGCCGTTCCGCCTGGCTCCGGTCGACCGCGACCTGCTTGAAGGATTGCACGAGCTCGCCCGCCCGCATGAGGTTGGAGACGAGCTGGTTCGCGGCGGTCGCCGTCGACCGGGTGAACTCGTCCAGCCGCGAGCGGCGGATCTGGCCGGTGGCCACCTCCGCGGCGAAATCCTCCGCGCGGCGCGCCAGGCTGGACGCGACCGTGAGGCTGATCCCGACGGGGTTGTTGACCTCGTGAGCGACCCCCGCGACCAGGCCGCCGAGGGCCGCCAGCTTCTCCGCCTCGATCAGGCTCGTCTGCGTCTCGCGCAGGTCGGTCAGCGCCCGTTCGGCGCGCTCCTTGGCCTGCCGCAGGTCTTCCTCGGCGCGCCGCTTGGCGATGGCATTCTCGCGGAAGACCTCGACCGCCCGGGCCATCTCGCCGATCTCGTCTCCCGCCGTGAGGCCCGAGACCCGCCGGTCGTAGTTCCCGGAGGCGATGGACAGCATGGCGTTGCGAAGATCGGCGAGCGGTTCGCTGATGCTCTTGGCGATCTGGATGCCCATGAGGACGACGAGCACCACGAAGGCGAGCGCCAGCAGGCTCAGCCGCACGGCCACGTCCTCCAGGGTCTGATCGAAGCGTCGCTGCGCGGATTGCTCCAGGGCGTGGATGCCCCCGGTCAGCCGGTCGATCGCGGCCGACATCGCCTCCGCATTCCCGTCCACGGCCTCGCGCAGGAGGCGCGACTGGTTCGCGAACTGCTCCTGGAGTTCGTCGATCCCCGTCTCGAAGAGGTCGGCCCGCTCCTTGAGGCCGAGGAGGGCCCTCCGGCGGATCTCGTCGCCGCCGGACAGGTCGGCCATCACGGGCGCGGTCCGCTTGATCACCTTCGCGTAGGCCTTCGCCTCCGCGGCGGCGGGCGACGAATTCGAAAGATAGAAGGCGTTCGCGGCCAGCATCATGGCGTTGAACGCCTCGCGCGACTTGCTCAGCGCCGGCCAGATCAGCGATGCGGGGTCGGTAGTGGCGTTCGTGACCAGCGCATAGAGGTTCGCCATGTCGCGCGAGGCGCGCAGGACCTTGCCGTCGTAGATGAAGGTGATGGCCGTCCGCGCGTCCCGCAGCTGGTCGAAGCCGGCGACGTAGCGCTCGGTGATCTCCGTCAACGGCCGGCTCGCGTCCGCCAGCAGGGGATCCAGCCGCGCCTGAACGCGAAGCTGGCTGATGAGCGTCTCGCGGATGTCGATGATCTTGGCGTGGACGTCCGGGTCGCTCTGGGCGAAGTAGCGGTGGATCAGGCTCTGCAGCTGCTCCGCATCGCTGTCGAGCGAACGGAGGAAGCGCTCGGAAGAGCGCACCCGCCGCAGATCCGACCAGGCATCCCCGAGCACCCTCGCGCCGTTCCAGATCAGGGCGAGCAGGAGCAGGGCCACTGCCGAGTTGAACACCGCTATCGCGAGGATGCGCCAGCGGATCGGGGAACGCCGCACGACCCGCTCGAGGGCTGCGGAGGTTCGCCGCTCGGATGTGGCCGAGCTCCCGATCTGCTCAGGGCGCGCGAGCATGGGGCTACTGCATCGCCTCGATGCGACGCGCGAGGTCGCGCATCGCGGGGTCGGCGAGGAATTTCTCCCGGACCGGGGCGGTGGCGTCCCGGAACGCCTTCCGGTCGATCTCCGTCACGACGGCCGTGGAGGATGCGAGCTGCCGCATCTCGCGCTCGTACTCGATCCACCGGGCGCGCATGAACGAAGCCGATTCCCGCGCCGCCTGCTGGAAGATCAGCCGGTCCTCGGCCGAAAGCCCGTCCCAGGCCTTGGCGGCCATGACGACGATTTCCGGCGCCCGAACGTGCTCGGTGAGGGCGAGGTAGGGCGCGGCCGAGCTGTGCCCCGTCGACACGTAGGACGGCCAGTTGTTCTCCGCCCCGTCGACGAGCTTCATCTGCAGCGCCGCCAGCACCTGGCCGTAGGACAGGGTGACGGGCTTGCCGCCGAGGGCGCGGACGAGGTCATCCATCACCTCGGATTGCTGCACCCGGATCGTGAGCCCTCTCACGTCCGCCGGCGTGTTGATCGGCCGGACGGCGTTGTAGAGCGATCGGGCGCCGGAATCGTAGAAGGTAAGACCGACGAGGCCGGACGGCCGGAAGCTCTCCAGGATCTCCTGTCCAATCTCGCTCTGGAGCACGCGATCGAGATGCTCCTGCGAGTCGAAGAGGAAGGGGAGCGTCAGGACCTGGGCGAGCGGCGCGATCTGGGCCAGGGGCGTGACGTTGACGCGATTGATGTCGATCGCCCCCACCCGCGTCTGCTCGACCGTGTCCTTCTCCTCGCCGAGCTGGCGGGAGTGGAAGACCTGAATCCGGTGCCGCCCCCCAGTTCTCTCGCGGACGAGCCGGTCCATGAACTGGAGGGCCTGGACGGTCGGATAGCCCTCGATCTGGTTGTCCGCGGCGCGGAACGTGCGCGCCGACGCCGGCTGGACGAGCAGCCACCCCACCGCGAGCGCGATCCCCACCAGCGCTTTGCGCCACCTCGCCAAGGCTCGTCCTCTCCCGGGACTTATCGACACGATGCTACCCCGATCCGGGAGACGGACGCCAGCAGGGGGACCGATCCCGATCGCCGGGCTACGGCCTAGCCAGGGTGTGTTTCCGGCACATTGCGCCCGTCCTCGTCCTCGATGGAGATCCTGGCTCCGGGGGCGATCGTCGCCAGAGCCAATCCGACCCGCCGGCGGAGGTTGGCGTGATCGCCTTCGGCCCCATCGGGCGTCCCATTCGGCGGCCGCACGACGACGGCGAGCTCGGCTCCGGGAGCCCTCGTTCCGACATTCGTCCTGAATGCCGAGATGATGCCGGCGCGGACGAGCCCGTTCAGGCGGGCGTTCAGATCACCCCAGGACGCCATGGCCGCTTCACTTTCGCTGCCTGGCGAAGGGCAGCGTGCTGCTCAGCCCGCCATCGACCGCAATCGCCTGACCGTTGACATAGGAGGCTTCGTCGCTGGCGAGGAAGAGCGCGGTCGCGGCGACTTCCTCCGGCAGGCCGGCCCGGCCGAGCGGATTCAGCTGCCCGATCCGGTCCTCGGTGCCACGGGCGCGCGCCGCCTCGAACAGGGGCCGCGTCATCCCCGTCTCGATCAGGCCGGGACAGATCGCGTTCACCCGGATGCCCGTCCCCGCGAGCGCGTTGGCGGAGGTCTGCACGAGGCTGATCACGCCCGCCTTGCTGGCGCTGTAGGGCGCACCCGCGGCGTTCGCGCGAAGCCCTGCCACGGAGGCCGTGCAGAGGATCGACCCGCCACCTCCGGCCGTCAGGACCGGCGCACCGTGCTTGATGGCCAGGAATGCGCCGACCAGGTTGACGCGCAGCAGCTCCGTCCAGAGATCGACCGACTGTTCCAGCAACGGGACCATGCCGCCGCTGATCCCGGCATTGGCGTAGATGATGTCGAGCCCGCCGAACTCGTCCACGGCGCGGCCAATAAAGCGGCGGACGTCCGGCTCGCTCCCGGCATCGGCACCCAGCGCGATCCCGACCTGTCCGGCGGACGCGATGAATCGGACCGTCTCCCGAGCGCGCTCCTCATCCCGGTCGACCGCGAGCACCGAGGCGCCCTCAGCGGCAAAGAGACGCGCACTCGCGCGACCGATGCCGCTGCCCGCCCCCGTTACGATCGCACGTTTCCCGGCAAGCCGGCCCATTCGCGCCCTCCCGAGTTGTCAGCTTGCGGCCGATGGCCGAAGACAACCCATGCTTTGCGAGGATGTGCGTGGCAACTGATCCTACCCAGGAACTATCATCCGGCGCCGTCGCGGGACGGGCCCCGACCTTCGTGCGGACCCGCTGGTGGTGGATCCGCCATGCCCCCGTCCGGAGTGATGGCGGCCGCATCTACGGCCAGTCGGACATCGCCTGCGACTGCAGCGACACGCATATCTTCGAGGCGCTCTCCGCCGAATTGCCGAAGGATGCGCTCTGGGTGACGAGCCATCTCGGACGCACGCGCCAGACGGCCGAGGCCCTCTGGGAGGCCGGCTACGTGTCCTCCGCCTCGGAGGTCCCCTCCCCGACCGTGGTGCCCGATCTCGCCGAACAGAACCTCGGCGAGTGGCAGGGGCTCGACCGGGCCGGGTTCTTCGCCGAGCGGCAGCCCATTCCGGCGAGCTACTGGTTCGCGCCGGCGGACGAGCGGCCGCCGGGAGGAGAGAGCTTCGCAGATCTCTGCCGGCGGGTCTCGGCGGCGATCGAGCAGCTGACATCGGCGCACGCGGGCCGGGACATCATCGCGGTCGCGCATGGCGGCACCATCCGCGGCGCGATCGCCCATGCGCTCGGCCTCAGTCCCCAGGCCGCACTGGCTTTCGCGGTAGAGAACTGCTCGCTGACGCGCCTCGACCATTTCCAGGGGAACGGCGGGAACGGCTGGCGGGTCGGCGTGGTGAACCGCCATGGCTGGGGCCCGAGCAGCCCGAGCCGGCACGCGGCTCAGGGCTGAGCCGAAGACCTCGGGGCCGAAGCGCTCAACCGCTCAGGGTGGCGGAAGGGACAGCCCGCCGCCACCCCCGCCTGAAGGGATCGCGCCCTGGGGCAGCCCTGGCCGGTTCCCACCTCCACTCCCGTCGGGAGCGCGACGACCCTCCTCCGACGGGCGCCGCCGCGCCTGCGCCGGCTTCTCGGCCGCGACGGCGGGAGCATCGCCGCAGGACTGGAAGGCGAGCGGGCCGAGGAGAGGCCGGCCGTCCTCGGCCACCACGCGGAAGGACGCCGGCAACTCCCTGGCGCCTGCCTTCCAGTCGATCCGGCTGCCGCTCGCCTCCTCGAGGCGAGCGGGCGAGCCTCCCTGCCGCATCTGGTCGAAGTTCGGCCCGTAGGCCGTGGCGGACCGGCCGTTCACGACGACCTGCAGGACGAGGAGCCTCTCCCGCGACAGTGGGCGAAGAGGGTTGTCCTCCAGCATCGTCCCGATGCGGGTCACCCAGACCCGAATGCTTCCGGCCGCATAGACGGCGGCACGAGGCAGGCAGCTGTCCGGCGAGATTCGCTCGGCCGGGGGCGAGGCAAGCTCCTGGGCGAGGCCGGGAGCGGCCATGGCGGCGGCAAGGAAGGCGAGCAGAGACCTGTGCAGCTTCACCGGCTCCGTTCCGTATCCTCAGCCTGCTCGCGCCTTCGTGAAAGGGCCTGGCACATCGAGCCCCGCGGCCGGGACCGATGGGTCCGGTGTCGCCCGACGATGCACCGGCGCTGTTTACGCGAGGAGGCGAGGTTTCACAAACCCCGCCGAGGAGCCCGGGCGGGCTCCCGCAGCCCCCAAGCCATCCCGATTGGGGGCTGGGCGCGAGAGTCGGAGAGGCGTAGGGTGCGGGCGTTAGGTCGCGGTTCGAGCGTGACCATCGAGCGCCGTACCGTAAATCCGAGCCGTGACCGTCCCCTGAGCCGGAGGGACAGCTATGGCCACGTCTCGACTTGCAACTCCGATCACCTCGCCCGATGTGCCGGCGATTCGTCAGCTGGAGGTTGCCGACCTCAAGGACGCGCTCCGGAGAGGATACGACGACTTCACGAAGATGCCGTCCCACCTCGTTTTCCTGGGCCTGATCTACCCCGTCTTCGGCATCTGCCTTGCCGCGCTCACCTTCTCGGCGAATGCCCTCCCGCTCCTGTTCCCGCTGGTCTCGGGCTTCGCGCTGATCGGACCCTTTGCCGCCATCGGCCTGTACGAACTGAGCCGGCGCCGCGAGCAGGGGCTCAGCACCTCCGCGGCCGATGTCTTCGCCGTGCTCCAGTCGCCGGCGCTCATATCGATCCTGGCGATGGGCGTCCTGCTGCTGGTGGTGCTCGTCTGCTGGTTGGCCACCGCCCAGGCGCTGTACCACGCCGTCTACGGCGACCTCGTCCCCGAAGCCTACGACGACTTCCTGTGGGAGGTGGTGACGACGCCCCGTGGGTGGACGCTGATCGTCCTGGGGCACCTGCTCGGCTTCCTCTACGCGGTCGCCGTCTTCAGCATGTGCGTCGTGTCCTTCCCGATGCTCCTGGACAGGAATGTCGGCGTCGGCACGGCGATCCTCACCTCGGTGGAGGTCGTCCGCCGCAACCCGCGCATCATGGCGACCTGGGCGCTGATCATCGCGGCGCTGGTGATGATCGGCTCGGCGCCGCTCCTGGTCGGGCTCGCCATCGTGCTGCCCGTCCTCGGGCATGCGAGCTGGCACCTGTACAGGCGCGCCGTCGGCTCGTGACAGGTGGTCCGGCGAGCGGCCGTCAGCTCCGCTCGCCGGTCACGGGCCGCCGAAGAAGATCGTCCGGGTCAGGTGCGTGTAGCTCGACTCGGACACCATCATCCCAACGAAGACGAGGAGCAGCGCGGTCGGCAGCACGATCGCATAGACGAGCGTGAGCCGCTCCCAGGCCATGTGCATGAAGATCGCCACGATCAGCCCGGCCTTAGCCAGCATGAAGATGATGATCAGCGTCCAGCGCAGGAGCCCCTGCACGTGGAAATAGTCCACCGCGTAGGAGCAGGCGCTGAGCACGAAGAGCCAGGCCCAGACCACCAAGTATAGCTTGATCGGATGCTGCTGCCCGTGCTCGGGCGCGGCGACCGCCGCGGGCGAAGCATGAGCGGTGGCGGCATGTGCCATGGTCGGCCTCACCACAGATAGAAGAAGGCGAAGATGAACACCCAGACGAGATCGACGAAGTGCCAGTACAGGCCCGTCGTCTCGACGAGTTCGTAGCGCCCTGCCCGGCTGGTGAAGAAGCCGCGCCGGCCGGTGTCGTAATCGCCGCGCCAGACCTTCCGGGCGACGATCAGGAGGAAGATGACCCCGATCGTCACGTGCGTTCCGTGGAAGCCCGTGATCATGAAGAAGGTCGAGCCGAATTGCGGCGCGCCCCAGGGGTTCTCCCAGGGCCTCACCCCCTCCTGGATCAGCTTCGTCCACTCGAAGGCCTGCATGCCTACGAAGGTCGCGCCGAGGAGGGCGGTCACGAGCAGGAGCAGCGCCGTCTTCCGGCGCTCGCGGCGGTAGCCGAAGTTCACGGCCATCGCCATCGTGCCGCTCGAGGTGATCAGCACGAAGGTCATGATGGCGATCAGGATCAGCGGGATGTCGTGCCCGAACAGGTGGAGCGCGAAGACCTCGCTCGGGTTCGGCCACGGCACCGTCGTCGACATGCGGACGGACATGTAGGACAGCAGGAAGCAGCCGAAGATGAAGGTGTCGGACAGGAGGAAGACCCACATCATGGCCTTCCCCCAGGACACGTCCTTGAAGGCCCTCTGATCGGAGCTCCAGTCCGAGACGATGCCGCCCCAGCGACCGGCAGCTTGGGCAGGTTCGGACGTGGCCAGGCCCGGAGGTGCGTGCATCCACCCTCTCCTCAGGTCACCAGGAACAGGCTGAACAGGAGGCACCAGACCAGCAGCAGGAAGTGCCAGTAGATGGCGCAGAGATCGAGGCTGGGTCGCAGGGCCGCGGCGTCCGTCTCGCCCCAGGCGCGGGTTGCGGTGCGGCCGAGCGCGACGAGGCCTCCGAGCAGGTGGAGCCCGTGCATCCCGGTGATCAGGTAGAAGAACGTCGCCGCCGGGTTCGTGGCGAGGAAATAGCCGTCCCGCACCAGATCACGCCAGGCGAGGACCTGCCCGACCAGGAAGGCGAGCGAGGCTACGGCGGCCAGCAGGATCGCGCGGCGCGTCTGCGCGAGAGAGCCCCGATCCGCGGCCTCCTGCGCCCAGACGAGGGCGCCGCTGGCAAGGACCAGGATCCCGGTGTTGACCCAGAGGATCCCGGGCTTCGGCAGCGTCCGCCAATCGCCGAGCTGCATGCGCATCAGGTAGGCGCCGGCGAACAGGGCGAACAGCGAGGCGACGACGGCCAGGAACACCCCGAGGGCGATCTTCGCCGGATCTGCCGCCAGCGGCCCGGTCCCGGGGAACTCGCCCAGGGGACCGGCCTCCAGCCATGGCTTGGCCGAGAGGCGCTGCCGCGCGAGCCAGAAGGAGGCGACGACGCCGATCAGCGCGATGACGAGGATCGTCGCGCCCATGCCGCCCCCTAAGCCGTCGATCTCAGCGTGGGCTGGTTCTGGGGGACGAAGTCCCTGTCGGCGCCGGGCACGTTGTAGTCGTAGGCCCAGCGATAGACGACCGGCAGCTCCTTGCCCCAGTTGCCGTGCGCCGGCGGGGTCTGCGGCGTCTGCCACTCGAGGGTCGTGGCGCCCCAGGGATTGCCGTCCGCCTTCTCGCCGTAGCGAAGGCTCCAGAACAGGTTGAACAGGAACAGGAGCTGCGTCGCGCCGACGACGAGCGCGGCCACGCTGATGAAGACGTTCAGCGAGTGGACCGAGTCGGGCACGAAGCTCGTCTGGCCGATGTCGTGGTAGCGGCGCGGCATCCCGAGCAGGCCGAGATAGTGCATCGGGAAGAAGATCGCGTAGGCGCCGAGGAACGTGACCCAGAAATGCACCTTGCCGAGCACGTCGTTGTACATCCGGCCGGTGATCTTCGGGTACCAGTGATAGATCGCGCCGAAGATCACCATGATGGGCGCGACGCCCATCACCATGTGGAAATGCGCGACGACGAACATCGTGTCGGAGAGTGGAACGTCGACCACGACGTTGCCGAGGAAGAGACCGGTCAGCCCGCCATTCACGAAGGTGACGATGAAGGCGAGCGCGAACAGCATCGGCACGCGCAGGTGGATGTCGCCCCGCCAGAGGGTCAGCACCCAGTTGTAGACCTTGATCGCGGTCGGGATGGCGATCATCAGCGTGGTCGTCGCGAAGAAGAACCCGAACCAGGGGTTCATCCCGCTCACATACATGTGGTGCGCCCAGACGACGAAGCTGAGCACCGTGATGGCGATGATCGCCCAGACCATCATGCGGTAGCCGAAGATGTTGCGCCGGGAATGCACGGCGATCAGGTCGGACACGATGCCGAAGGCCGGCAGTGCGACGATGTAGACTTCGGGATGGCCGAAGAACCAGAAGAGATGCTGGAAGAGGAGCGGGCTTCCGCCGCCGTATTTCAGCTGCTCGCCCATCGAGACCAGCGTCGGCATGAAGAAGCTGGTCCCGAGCAGGCGGTCGAACAGCATCATCACGCAGGCGACGAAGAGGGCCGGGAAGGCCAGCAGCGCGAGCACGGTCGCCGTGAAGATGCCCCAGACGGTCAGGGGCAGCCGCATCATCGTCATGCCGCGCGTGCGGCCCTGCAGGACGGTGACGACGTAGTTCAACCCGCCCATCGTGAAGCCGATGATGAAGATGATGAGCGAGACGAGCATCAGGATGATGCCCCACTCGTAGCCGGGCGTGCCCGGGAGGATCGATTGGGGCGGGTAGAGCGTCCAGCCGGCGCCCGTCGGCCCGCCCGGCACGAAGAAGCTCGCCACCAGGACCAGCACGGCGAGCAGGTAGATCCAGTAGCTCAGCATGTTGATGTACGGGAACACCATGTCCCGCGCGCCGACCATCAGGGGGATCAGGTAGTTTCCGAAGCCGCCGAGGAAGAGCGCGGTGAGCAGATAGATCACCATGATCATGCCGTGCATGGTGATGTACTGGAGGTACTGGCTCGGATCGATGAAGGAGAAGGTGCCCGGAAAGCCGAGTTGCAGGCGGATCAGCCAGGACAGCACGAGCGCGACGAGGCCGATCGCCATCGCGGTCATCGCGTACTGGATGGCGATGACCTTGGCGTCCTGAGAGAACACCCACTTCGTGACGAAGCTGTGCGGGTGATACAGTTCGACATCCGCGACTTCGGCCGGCGGGATGCGGTCGTCCGGGCCTAGTGCGACATCGCTCATGCACGTCCTCCCAGCGGGTGGCGTTCACTCCGTCGGCGCCACCTCGTAGCTCGCCTTCTTGGTTCGCTGGGGCCCGTACAGCTCCGCGAATGTCTTCTGCTTGTCGATCCAGGCTTGGTAGGCGGCCTCGTCCGCGACGACGACCTGGCCCCGCATCTGCGGATGCCCGACGCCGCAGAGCTCCGCGCACAGGATGTCGTAGGTTCCCGTCCGGGTGGGGGTCAGCCAGAAATAGGTGACCGCCCCGGGGATCATGTCCATCTTGCCGCGGAACTCGGGCACGTAGAAATCGTGCAGGACGTCGAGCGAGCGCAGCAGGACCTTGATCGGCTTGTTGACCTCGAGGACGAGATCATCGGCCTCGATCACGAGGTCATCCTGTCCGGCGGGATCGTTGGGGTTCAGCCCAAGCGGATTCTCGGCCGTGACGGCCCGGGTGTCGGCCGTCCCGAGCTTCCCGTCCTTGCCAGGGAGGCGATAGCTCCAGGACCATTGCCGCCCCACGACCTCGACCTCGGAGGCGTCGTGCGGGACGGTGACGAACTGGTTCCAGACATAGAGCCCGGGAGCCAGCATGGCCCCCACCCCGATGGCGGTCGCGACCGTGAGGACCAGCTCGAGGCGCTTGCTCTCAGGCTCGTATTCTACCGCCCTCCCCGACCCGTGCCGGAAGCGGACGACGCAGAAGGCCGTGAACAGCAGCACGGCGACGAAGACGGCCCCGGTAATCCAGAAGGTGATCACCAGGGTTCCGTCGATGTACCCCCAATTCGACGCGATCGGGGTCCACCACCAGGGGCTCAGCAGGTGAAAGGCGACGGAGCCGATCGCGATCAGGACGAGAGCGAGCGCGATCGCCATCTCCCGTCACCTTTTCGCGCGCACAAGGCTGAGCAGGAGCTCGCCTCGATCGAGGAGCGCGCCCGGCAGCGCGGTCAGCAGCGGCACAAGGGGAGAGTATCCGGAAACCCGGCGGATGGAGCTCGGCTCGAAACCGACAATGGCTTCCATGATCGCCATGGCAGCGCGCTCCTTCACACCAATCCTTCCGCCCACGAAGCGGGGCGAGGACAAAGGTGAAGGCGCAAATCCTCCTGCACTCCCCTCCCCTTTGTCAACCGATCGCAGCGTCGCCCCCTGGCGACATCATGCTGTTCGACTGATGTAGCTGCTGTATTGTTGCCGGCGATCACGCGGAGCGCAGGTGATGCCTGGTCGATTGCGCTGGCGAACACCTTATCCGATCGACGAAATACCTCCTCGGCTGAAAGGCTCCGGGGCACTCCTTCTCTGCGACCCGCAGACGGGCGGGTGGAGACTCGGCCGCTGGAGCGAGGGCGGCTGGCGGGCGAGCGACGACGGCGTGCGGCTCAGTCCGTCGCATTTCGCCATTGCGCCGGGCGTGACCGAGCATCCCCGCTACTGGCCCCGGACCGGGGCCGCCTGGGGGCTGCTGCTCGCATCCGGCGCGGCAGGGCTGGCCGGCTTGTCGGGATGGGCCTTCGCGCTGGAGCGGGCGGAGTGGCTGAAGCTGATTTGCGGGCCGACGCTCGTCCCGTAGCGCGCGCCGGCGCGGGGCCGCCGCCGGGCTACATGTTGGCGTAGCCGCCATCCACGAGCAGGTCCGTCCCGGTCATGAAGCTGGACGCCTCGCTCGCCAGGAACAGCGCGCCGCGCGCGATCTCGATCGGCTGGCCGATCCGCCCCAGCATGTGCTTCGGGGCGTTGTAGGCGTGCGCCGTCGCCATGTCGCCGTGGCGCAGGAGCATCCGGCCGGTCTCCACCGCGCCCGGAGAGAGCGAGTTGACCCGCACCTTGTCGGCGGCATGGTCGAGCGCCATCGCCCGTGCGAGCTGCAGGAGGGCGCCCTTGGCGGCGCAATAGCCCGGCCGGCCGGCGGCGGCGACATGGCCGAGCTGGGACGCGATATGGATCACGCTCCCGCCCCCGCTCGCGATGATGAGCGGAAGGATCGCCCGGCTCATCAAGTAGGCCCCCGTGACCTGCACGGCGAAGAGGCGGTTCCAGTCCGCAAGCCCGATCTCCAGCACCGTCCCGCTCGGGTCGGCGTTGGAAGCGCCATTGACCAGGACATGGGCCCCGCCCCAGGCGGCCTTGACCTCGGCCGCGACGGCGAGCGTGCGGGCCTCGTCGGTCACGTCGCAGGCGAAGGCCAGCGCCTCGCCGCCCGACTCGCGGATCCCCGCCGCGATCGCTTCGGGGGCGGCGAGATCAAGGCAGGCCACCTTCGCGCCCGCCTCGGCGAAGGTCTGGACGATGGCGCTGCCGATCCCGCCACCGGCGCCGGTGACGACGGCGATCTTCCCGTGAAGGCTGAATGCCGCGCCGAGAGGGATGCTGGACAAGGGACACCTTCGAAACAGGAGAAGCGGAGGAGGTCAGGGGCGGCGCTAGCGGGTCGCGTCGCGCCAGCGCAGGTAGTCGTCGAAGGCCTGGTCGGCCCCGAACGCGGCGGAAAAGCCGGTATCGCGGCGCAACCGCTCGACGGAGAATGGCGGGCGGGCGGAGGGCTGCGTCGCCCCGATCGTCACCGGCTCGTCGTCCCCGACCACCGCATAGTCGAAGCCCGGGTAACGACGCTTCAGCCGCTCGCACCAATCCGGCACCGACCAGCGCGCGCCCGTCGCGAGCTGGTAGACGGCGTTCGGAGCCGGTCCCATGTCGAGCAGCGCGACGGCGGCGCTCGCCACGTCCTTCACGTAGACCCAGTCGTCCGGGAGCGTGCGCCTGAAGCGGACGACCTCCCCCGCCTCCGCCGCGCGGAGAAGCTGGAACGGGATGCTGAGCGTGTCGCGGACGCCGGTCGCGTATTCCCACGGCCCGAACACGACCCCGAGCCGCCCGACCACCACGTCGAGGCCCCGCTTGTCGCGATAGCGCAAGGCGGTCCGCTCGGCCGCGTATTTGGTGATGCCGTAGAGGGAGTCCGGCAAAGGCACCGTGGCGCCCTCGTCGATGATCTCGGTCCCGGGCTGGATCGTCGCCCCGAACACGGATCCCGTTCCGAGTTGCACGACACGGCTGACGCCGGCCGCCAGCGCCGCCTCGAGGGTCTCGATGGTGCCACCCAGGTTCACGTCGGCGATGAAGCGCGCCTGCGAGGTCTCCCGGTCGGGACCCGCCGTGATGGCCGCCCCATGCACCACACGCCGGACCGCGTGGCGCTTCATGGCGAGCGCAGTCGTGGCCCCATCGCGGACATCGCCAGTCTCGATGACGAGCGTGCCGGGCAGGGAGCGGAGGTGTCGCTCAGCCGTCTCCGGCGGAGCGTTCACGTCGAGAAGCACGA
>JAFAEL010000083.1 GCA_023423995.1 Pseudomonadota bacterium
ATACCCCGGCCCACGCCGATCGGAAGAGCACGAGCCTCGGATCGAGATCCTGGGATCCCCGCTCCGCGCCGTCCGAGAATCGGGCTCAAGGTCACCTGCGGCTTACTTAAGCTCGACCTTAGCGCCAGCCTTCTCGAGCTGAGCCTTGAGCTTCTCGGCCTCTTCCTTCGAAGCGCCTTCCTTGACCGGCTTCGGAGCGCCCTCGACCAGGTCCTTGGCCTCCTTGAGGCCGAGGCCGGTGATCGCGCGGACCTCCTTGATGACCTCGATCTTCTTGTCGCCTGCGGCGGCGAGAACGACCGTGAACTCGGTCTGCTCCTCGGCGACCGGAGCGGCTGCGCCGCCACCCGCCGGGCCAGCCGCAACCGCAACCGCGGCCGCAGCGGAAACGCCCCACTTCTCCTCGAGCATCTTCGCCAGCTCAGCCGCCTCGAGGACGGTCAGCGACGAGAGGTCGTCAACGATTTTCGCAAGATCTGCCATGAGATAGGTATCCTTGAAGGGTTCGAACAGGGGTAGTGACGGAAGTCAGCCTCAGGCCGCCTCGTCCTTCTTGGCATAGGCCCCGAACACGCGCGCGAGCTTGGCGGCCGGCGCATTGGCGAGCTGGGCGAGCTTGGTGGCTGGCGCGTTGACCAGGCCGACCAGCTTCGCACGAAGCTCGTCGAGGGAGGGCATCGTCGCGAGCGACTTCACGCCTTCCGCGTTCAGGGAGGTCTTGCCCATCGCTCCGCCAAGGATGACCAGCTTGTCGTTGGTCTTGGCGAAGTCGACGGCAACCTTCGGCGCCGCGACCGGATCGCCGGAATAGGCGATCAGGGTCGGCCCCTTCATCAGGGGCTGGATGGACGCGACGTCCGTGCCTTCGAGAGCGATCTTGGTAAGGCTGTTCTTGGTGACCTTCACGGTCGCGCCGGCCTGCTTCATCTGCGCGCGCAGCTTCTGCATGTCGGCGACGGTGAGGCCTTTGTAGTGGGCCACGACCACGACGGCGGTCTTCGAGAAGACCCCGTTGAGGCTCGTGACGAGCTCGCTCTTGGCTGCTCTATCCACTTGCTCTCTCCAGTCCCCGGGCGTTCCCGCCCGGCGAGGCGGAACCGAAAATCGGCTCCACCGGTTACGTTTGCCGCGCCCGGGAAGACCCTGACGCGACGCTCGAGCGCCCTGTCCGCCCCTCCCCGTCCGGCGCTGCCGGTCGGCTCTGGGCGAGATGGTTCGAACCGTCTAAAAGTCCCGCACGGCAGCGGTCTTAATTCGGCTTCCCCGTCTGTGCAGGCGGATATTAAGCCGCCCGGCCCGAAGGCCCGTTGGCACCTGCAGTCTCGGACAGAACATGGCCGGATCGGACGCGAGGGATTACCTCGGCCCGCCGGCCGCCTCCGCCCGGTCGCCCGGACGGAATGCAAACACGATCACCGGCCGAGCGGCCGGCTTTCGCATGAATGTGGAGACATGACTCCTCTCATATCTCGTCCTGGCGCCAAAGCCAAGGGCCGAGATCGCGTTGCGGCGAAAAGTCAAGCGCCTCGCCGCAACGGCTTGATCAGCCTCAGGCCTGACCCATCACCGTGGCAGGATCGACCTTCACGCCCGGGCCCATCGACGACGAGATCGCGATGCGCTGGATGTAGGTGCCCTTGGCACCGGTCGGCTTCGCCTTCTGCACGGCGTCCGCGAAGGCGCGGATGTTCTCGACGAGCTTGCCCTCGTCGAAGGACACCTTGCCGATGCCGCCGTGGATGATGCCGGCCTTCTCGACGCGGAACTCGACGGCGCCGCCCTTGGCCGCCTTCACGGCACCGGCGACGTCCATCGTCACCGTCCCGACGCGCGGGTTCGGCATGAGGCCGCGCGGGCCGAGCACCTTACCCAGGCGGCCGACCAACGGCATGAGGTCGGGGGTCGCGATGCAGCGATCGAACTCGATCGTGCCGCCCTGGATCGTCTCGAGGAGATCCTCGGCCCCGACGATGTCGGCACCGGCGGCCTTCGCCTCGTCCGCCTTGCCGCCACGCGCAAAGACGGCGACCCGCACCGTCCGGCCGGAGCCGTTCGGCAGGTTGCAGACGCCGCGGACCATCTGGTCGGCGTGACGGGGATCGACGCCCAGGTTCATGGCGATCTCGACGGTCTCGTCGAACTTCGCCCCTGCACGCGACTTCACCAGCGCGACCGCGTCGGCGAGTGGGTAGAGCTTGACCCGGTCGATGCCCTCGCGGGCGGCCCGGATACGCTTTCCTTCGTGAGCCATGCCCGCCTCCTTACGCCGTGACCTCGAGGCCCATGGCCCGGGCGGAGCCCCGGATCATGGTCATCGCGGCGTCGACCGAATCGCAGTTCATGTCGACCATCTTCTTCTCCGCGATCTCGCGGAGCTGGGCCTCGGTCACGGAGCCGACGGAGGCGCCCTTTCCGGGGGTCTTGGAACCGGAGGCCGGCTTCTTGCCGAGCTTCAGGCCGGCAGCCCGCTTCAGGAAGTAGGTCACCGGCGGCTGCTTCATCTCGAAGGTGAAGGAGCGATCCTGGTAGGCCGTGATCACGACCGGGATCGGGGTGCCTTTCTCCATCTGCGCGGTCCGCGCATTGAAGGCCTTGCAGAATTCCATGATGTTGAGGCCGCGCTGACCGAGCGCGGGGCCGATTGGCGGCGACGGATTGGCCGCACCGGCGGGTACCTGAAGCTTCACGTAGCCCGTGATCTTCTTTGCCATGGGAATGCTCCCGAATGTGCCGCGACCCTGGCAGCCAGCCAAGCCCGAAGCGTTTCAGAAGTCGCGGTGCGATCCCTGTCTGCCGATCGATCGGACGGGCCCGGCTGGCGGCCGGGCAGGATCTCCCGCGATGCGTGCGACAGCCTTCAGGCTGCCGCTCCGGAACGGCCGAGGGCCGGGCCGGAACCCACGTTCAGACCGAACGGTGGATTTGAAGCGGCGGACGACGAGCCCGCCCGTAGGTTCCCGGTTCCGCTGCGCGGTCCCGGAATGACGATCAGCCCTTCTCGACCTGGCCGTATTCGAGCTCGACCGGCGTCGCGCGCCCGAAGATGGACACCGCGACCTTGAGGCGCGCCCGGGACTCGTCGACCTCCTCCACGGTGCCGTTGAACGAGGCAAACGGCCCATCGGCCACGCGGACCGTCTCGCCGATCTCGAACGAGATCGACGGCTTGGGACGCTCGATCCCCTCGGCCACCTGGCCCTTGATCCGCTCGGCTTCCGCATCGGGGATCGGGACCGGCTTTGCCTTGTCTGCCCCGAGGAAGCCCGTGACCTTCGGGGTGTTCTTGATGAGGTGATAGACTTCGTCGGTCAGGTCGCACTTCACGAGGACGTAGCCCGGGAAGAACTTGCGCTCGGCATCGACCTTCCGCCCCCGACGCACCTCGACAACCTTCTCGAGGGGGACAAGGACCTCCTCGAACTTGTCCGTCAGGCCGCGCTGAGCGGCCTGGTCCTTGATCGAGGCCGCGACCTTGTTCTCGAAGTTCGAGTAGGCGTGGACGATGTACCAGCGCTTCGCCATGTCCGTGTCTCTTACCCGCCGATCCCGAGAATGAGGCCGACCGCCTTCTGAAGGACGAAGTCGGTGATAAGGAAGAACACGCTCGCCACGACGACCATCACGAAAACCATCGCGCTCGTGATCACAGTCTCCTTGCGCGAAGGCCAGGTGACCTTCTCGCCTTCGGCTCGGACCTGACCGAAGAAATCGAAGACGCTCGTCCTCGGCTTCTTTCTCTCCGTCCCTGAGGGGCGGGCGGCATGCAACTTCGACATTTTGATAAGGCTCTGCCCGGCCAAACCGGAATAGCGCGGATCGCCTTCCGGCTCACCGCGCCTGCCATCCAACTTGGCGTGAGATTGCGCTCGCTTAGCGGAACTTCAAGCGCTTGTCATCTGCCTAGCGCTCGAACGGAGCGGAAACGCTGGCAGGAGTGGAGGGACTCGAACCCCCAACCCCCGGTTTTGGAGACCGGTGCTCTAACCAGTTGAGCTACACTCCTTCGCCACGAGCCTCGCTCGCGACGCGGCGTCCCTAGCACATCACGTGCGGGAATTGCCAGTGCGAAGGCGAGCCTGGATCAGGATTGCGCGAGAGCCCCCGCTGCACGAGCGATTGCCTCGGTCGCCGCGTACTCGATCATATGGCCCGCACCCGGCACGATCACCAGCGCGCTCGTCGGTATCTCCTTGTGCAGCCTCCCGGATTGGCGCTCGACATCCGCAATCCGGTCCCCCTCCCCCGCGAGGATCACCACGGGCAGTTCGAGATCGCGGTACCGGCCGCTCAGAGCCGCGGCTGCGGGAATCATGTAGGCCGTCTCCTCCGCGCTCGCGCGGATCTGCTCGGGCCGGAGCGAAAGCGCGAGCGGGTACTCGCCCTTGAACCTCGCATCGATCGGCATCGGCTGGAAGATTCGTCGGAGAAGTGCCGGCAGGACCGCCCGGGCGAGGAGCGGCGCGACCGTGTAGGCCATGGTGTCGCCAAGGGCTGGAATCGCCGGCCCCGATAGCAGCGGGACATCGAGCCTCGCGGTTGGAAAGTAGTAGCCGGAGAGGAGAAGCAACCCCTTGATTCGCCCCGGGGCTGCGAGCGCCGCCGACGCGGCAACGAGCGCTCCCCAGGAATGGCCCACCACGACCGGGCTATCGGCTCCAAGTCGCTCCATCAGGGCGAGCATCAGCTCAGCCTGCGCTTGGGGCGACCAGATACGTCCGCGCGGGCGCTCGGAATAGCCGTAGCCCGGCCGGTCCGGCACGATCACCCGATGGCTGCGGGCGAGGCGCTCGACGAGCCCGCTCGCCACAAAATCCGCTCCGGTGGCTCCGTTCCCATGCAGGAGGAGAATGGGCGCCCCGGTACCCTGGTCGCGATAGTGCAACCGGACACCTCCGACCCGGATCAACGTGCCGCTCGGCGGATGATCTCTCTCTGCCCGCTCCGTCGCGGCTCTGTTGAACAGCGCCATGGCGCCGAGCGCGGCGGCAGCGGCGGCCGTCCCACCAACAAGCTTCCATGGGACGCGACCGCGTTCCACGCGAGTCGCCCTGCGCCTCGTTGCCATTCGCTTTCCGCGTTGCCTGAACGCGACCGAGAACCAGTGGCGCGCCCGGATGTTCCTGTTCGGGGCATGGCCTCTCCTGAGGGCGGCGTCTTTCGCGGAGAGGGTGATTGTCGCGCTTTGCAAACCGCTGCGGGACGCAAGCGCCCCGTCGCACTCAACCCGGGCGCCGAGACAGGCGCCGGCCTCCCCTCCCCGTTCGGGGGGGTACGACGGCCGTTCACCGAAGCCACACACTGCCCCGTGAATGGGAGGCAGTTAACACGGCCAAGCTTGTATGGTAGAGTGCAAACAGATTGTGGTGGAGGACCGGGCATGTACTCGAAGGAACCGCCCCGATCGACAGTCGAGGCGCATGTGCGCGCCATCCTACTCCGTATCAGTTCAGATCGGGTCCCCGTTATCGCGGGAGGAGTGCCGTACAGGCTGGCGGTGGCGACCGGCAACCGGGTAACTGATCGCGTTCAGCCGGATCGTCGACAGGACCTCCCCACCCTCCGAGACGATCCGTAAGCTCCAGCCGTTCCAGTCCTCCTGGAGCGAGGCGTCTTCCCGGCGCAGCTCCGCAATCGCCTTCAGGGCCTCGGCGCGTGCCTCCTCGACGGAGCCAACCTCGACGCCTTGCTCGTCGAGCAATTCCGTCTCTGGGCCAGCCAGATGGAAGTAGCACCGCATAACGATCACACCTCCGCGCAGATGTTCCTTGTATGCACCGAACCTTCCCGGCAATTATACTTTTAGCTTGAACCAAGCACCGCCCGCTTCCGACGAGGGCGGCGCCCTACCTTCAAATCGAAATCCTTGCCGGCCTCCGCCACTCCCGCCGTGCTCAGCTGCGGCCTCGGCAGCACATATCTAATCTTCTCGCTCCCGGAGTGAACGGGCTCCGGGATCTGCGGGAAAGCAGCCGATTGCACCCTTCCACACGCTGGGTGGATCGAGCCCTCGCCAACAGCGCGGAAGGCTGACTGGCCAGCGACCTGCGCTCGCCTCATATCAGAACCCTGCCCGCTAACTCCTTCTGCAATCCGGACTTTCGCCGGGTGGTTCCCTGCGAAGCCGGTCGCCCTCGGTGGTTTCGCCGTGGTATCACGAGAACCAGCCAAGATCGATGGGCAAGCTGCGCGCCACCGCGCGGCAGAGAACCGATCCCGCCATAACAGCAGGGTCGGCTGGCGCATAAGCTCCTTCCGTCTGCTTGGCTCGACCCTCCTCCCGGTTGGCGATGAAACGTCGCTCTGGCGTTTCATCGCCGCCGATGAAACGGCCATTCGGTCCCCCTGCATTAGGCGACCCTCGCGCCGAAGGCAGCTAAGTCCTTGTCCGGCCAAGATGGGCTCCCGTGGCGGTTGCATACCGGACGGCAGAGAGCGAGGTGGCACGATCGCTGCAGCCTGTTTTTCCGAACCCGAGCTTCGGTCACCGTGCGATCTCTCCATGCGGCGGATCGTGGTGTGGCTCCCGGCCACGGGATAGCGGAACGTAATGTCAGACAGGTCGCCCCTTTGGGCCTGGACAATCGCCCAGGCATCACAAGCCCTTCGACGAGGTGAGATCACCCCGCGAGCCCTGGTCGAGGCCCATCTCGAGCGTACCGACCAGGTCGAGTCATCGATCCACGCCTTCATCCATCTGGATCGAGAGGGCGCACTGCAGGCTGCTGACGTCGCGGGCCGAGAGATCGCTGCCGGGAACTGGAAGGGCCTTCTCCACGGCATGCCCTTCGCCGTGAAGGACAACTACGACGTGGCCGGCTTGCCGGCGACGGCGGGGTCGCGGCTGCGGCTCGACCACGTTCCTGATCGGGATGCGGCTACCGTGGCCGCGCTGAAGGAGGCAGGCGCCATCTGCCTCGGCAAGCTCTCCACCTGGGAATACGGGACCGGCAACGGCGGCGAGTACTTCGACCTTCCCTTCCCGCCCGCCCGCAATCCGTGGGACACCGAGCGCTATACGGGCGGGTCGAGCACCGGTTCGGGCGCCGCAGTCGCGGCCGGGCTGGTGAAGTTCGCCCTAGGGTCCGACACCACCGGCTCCGTCCGCCTCCCTGCGGCCGCGACCGGGGTCGTCGGGGTCATCCCTACCGCGGGACGTCTAAGCACGGGCGGGATCCTGCCGAACTGCTACTCGCTGGATGTCCCCGGGGTTTTCGCGTGGACGGCCGAGGACGCGGCCGAAGTCATGGCGACGCTAGCCGCCGACCCGGCAATCGCGCCGAAGCCCGGCGCGACTCTCGCCGGGCTTCGGGTCGCCGTCGTCCGTGACATCGGGCCAGGGTTTCCCGCGCCTGTCGCCGCGTTGCGGGAGGCGTTCGAGGATGCCGTCTCCGTGCTGGAGGCCAATGGCGCCTCCGTGACCGAATGCGTCCTGCCCGTGCCGGCGGCGGAATGCTTCGCGATCACGCGGCTGATCGGGCCGGCCGAATCCGCCGCCATCCATGAGCAGGAATTGCGGGAGCGCCCCGGCGAGATGGGGTTTGCCTTCCGGGACAAGCTGATGGCCGGCAGCCTGGTCCGGGCCGTGGACTACATCACCGCCCAGCGCCGCCGCAGTGACGTGGCGGCCGCAATCACGGCCCTCCTCGAACCGTTTGATATCCTGGTCACGTGGGGGCAGTTGCACCTCCCGCCGCGGCTGGGCGTCGAGCCGGAGATGACGGCCTATACGGTCGAGACGGCACTCACGCCCTTCAACCTGTCGGGGAACCCGGCCCTCGTCCAATGCACCGGCTTTTCGGCGAGCGGCCTCCCGCTCCATTGGCAGATGGTCGGACGGCACGGGAGGGAAGACACACTCCTGCGGGCGGCCGCTGCCTTCGAGGCGGCGACCTCCTGGCGCGATCGCCGTCCGGAGCCCAGGCCCGAGCCCCCTGCCCCGGAGCCGCACAGGCCGGAGATGCGGCCCGACCGGATGGATGAGCTCGCACCCTTCCTGACGCGGCACGGACTTGCGGCGCTTGCTCCCGAGCACCGCGCCAGGATGGCAGCGCTCATGGACCCAGTTGCCCGGAACGGAGTGGGCGTCCCACGTCCTTCCAGCAAAGACGACGGCCCGGCTTCGGTATTCGTGCCGGCGCCGCCCAACACCAACGAGAGGGGAACAGCAGATGCCTGACCAGATGTGGAAGAGCGGTCACCTGACCCGCCGTGGCCTGGCGGCCCTGATGGGTGGTGCCGGGATCCTGGCCCTTGCACCCGGCCGCTTCGGCGGGCCCTCGGCCGCGATGGCCCAGCAGACGGGTGAGCTGCGCATCCGTATTGGCGCCGACATCTCCATCCTGGACCCAGCGAAGATCTTCCAGATCGAGAACCAGTCCGTCGCTGCGAATATCTACAACGGCCTCGTCAAGTACGATCAGGCGACGAACAAGATCGTTCCCGACCTCGCGACCGAATGGACCGTGTCGCCCGACGGCAAGACCTACACGTTCAAGCTCCGCGACGGCGTCACCTGGCACAGGGACAACGGCCCGTTCACGTCGGACGACGTCAAGTTCAGCTTCGAGCGGATCCTGGATCCCGCGGCGGGCAGCGCCTATCGGGGCCAGTTCGTCGGCGTGAAGGCGGTCGAGGCTCCGGATCCGCAGACCGTCCGGATCGAGCTGGAAGGCCCGAATGCCGGCTTCCTGCACAAGGTCACGGCCTTCAACCAGGGCTGGATCGTGTCGCGGAAGGCCGTCACGGCACTCGGCGACAAGTACAATCTGAATCCTGTCGGCACTGGCCCCTTCGTGTTCGAGCGCTGGACCCCGGGCAGCGAGGTGAGGCTGTCCGCCAATCCCAACTACTTCGAGGGCAAGCCGAAGGTTTCTGGCGTCGTGTTCCGGCTCGTCCGTGACGAGACCGCGGCCGCGATCGCGCTGGAGCGCAAGGAAATCGATATCCTGTTCGCGATCCAGCAGGCCGAGATCATCGAGCGGCTTCGCAAGGTCGCAGGCGTGACCCTGCTCGACCGCCCGGCCAGCAACGGCGTGAACCTCGTGCTCAACACCACGATGAAGCCGCTCGACGACGTCCGGGTCCGGCGCGCCATGGCTCATGCCATCAACACCAACGCGCTGATCGACGGCTTCTTCCGAGGGACTAAATACCCGGCCGCCAACGTCCTGACTCCCGCCTTCCAGGAGTACACGGACGAGGTTCCGGCCTATCCCTACGATCCCGCCAAGGCGAAGGCGCTCCTGAAGGAAGCCGGGGTCTCGAAGTTCAAGTTCGAGATCACGACCGTCGGGCTGAATCCCTACGACAAGTTCCCGCTCGCGATTGCCGAGGACCTGAACGAGGTCGGGATCGAAGCGACCGTGAAGGTGCTCGAGCGGGCGGCCTATCAGCAGGCGCGCTCGAGCGGGAACATTCAGAGCTGCATCACCGCGGTCGTCGGCCCGCCCGATCCGGGCACCCCGCTGACCACGCTGTATTCGAGCCGCTCCTTCCCGCCGGGCCTGAACACGGCCCGCTACGACAAGGTCGACGACCTTCTCGCGGCGACTGGCGTGGCAGCCGACGAGGCTGCCCGGAAGAAGGCGTTCAAGGCGGTGCTCGAGAAGACGATGACCGACCTACCCGTCATCCCGCTCTATGCCGACC
>JAFAEL010000088.1 GCA_023423995.1 Pseudomonadota bacterium
TCACAGCCGCGCTCCTCACCAACAGCGCCCTCTTCAGCCAGATCCTGCCTGTCATCGCAGAGGACCCTTCCGCCGACGCCTTCCTGGTCGGCGTGCCTGTTGCCGGCCAGGCCTATGACGTCGAAGCCTTCGGGCGCGACACCTCTGCCTTCGCGGCGGCCACGGGCAAGCCTGTCGTGGTCACGGCCCCGCAGGCCATGGTTGCCGCGCCCTTCAAGAACCGCGGCCTGCCCGTCTTCGAGGGCGAAGGCGAGGCGATCGCGGCACTCAGGCAGTTCATCGGTCATCGCGAGCTGATGGCAAAGGCAGCCGAGCGCTTCGGCGGCGACGGCGCGGCCATCAGAAGCGCAGTTCAGCCTGCCGGAGACGCGTCTCCTCCGCGCCTTCTCGACGAAGCCGAAAGCCTCGCCACACTGTCTCAGGCAGGCATCCCGACCGTCCCGCATAAGCTCTGCAGGAGCGCCGGCGAGGCGGTAGCAGCGGCCGAGAGTTTCGGCGGTCCCGTCGTCGTGAAGGGTTGCTCGCCAGATGTCGCCCATAAGAGCGAGCTCGGGCTCGTTCATCTCGGCCTGGACGGCGCGGACGACGTCAGCCGCGCCTTCGAGGCTTGCCGCGCCTCTCTGGCCGATCACGGCGCGTCCTTTTCCGGCGTGCTTGTCGCGCCGATGGCGAAAGGCCGACGTGAGTTGCTGCTCGGCGCCCATCGCGATCCGTTCTTCGGCCCCGTCATCCTCGTCGGCGACGGCGGTAAGTACGTTGAGGCCATGCCGGATACCCGCATCCTGCTGCCGCCCTTCACGGAAGACGACGTGCGCCACGCCCTGGGGCAGCTCCGTATCGCGCCGCTGCTCGCGGGCACCAGGGGCGAGGCCCCGATCACGCTCGATGGCTACGTCGCGGCAGCGCTCGCGCTCGGCAGGCTCATGACGGAGGCGAGCAGCCGGATCGAAAGCGTCGACATCAATCCCTTCCTGGTCGGAACGGGCGACGAGGAAGGGATGGCGCTCGATGCCGTCGTCCTGCAGCGCGATGAAGGGACACCGAGATGAGGCGTCGTGACGTTCTGGCTGCCCTCGCCACCGTCGGCGGGGCCGCGAGCCTGACGAGGCCAAGTTCTGCCAACGCCTGGCCGAGCCGGCCGATCAACGTCATCGTTCCCTATACGCCCGGTGGCTCGACCGACGTCACGGCCCGCATCGTCGGGGAGCGGCTCTCGGCCGTCCTCGGCCAGCGGCTGATCATCGACAACAAGCCTGGGGCGGGCGGCAACCTGGGTATGGAGCTCGCGGCACGGGCCGCTCCCGACGGCTATACGCTGGGCGTGAACACGACTGCGCATGCGATCAACATGACGCTGTTCAAGACGCTCGGCTACGATGCGCTCGGCAGCTTCGAGCCCGTCGCGCTCCTCACGGAAAACCCGCTTGTCCTGGTTGTGCCTCCGGGCTCGCCGGCAAAATCCGTCGAGAACCTCATCGCGATGGCGAAGGAAAGGCCCGGTGCTCTCAATGTCGCGACCTCCGGGCTCGGCCAGTCGACCCATCTCGCGGGCGAGCTCTTCGCCTCCATGGCGGGCATCAAGCTCACCTTCGTGCCCTATCGCGGCTCCGCCCCTGCGATCGCCGACGTCGTCGCGGGCCATGTCGACCTGATGTTCGACACCACGCAATCCGTCCTGCCGCAGCTCGCCGACGGGCGCCTCAGGGCACTCGCGATCACCTCGGCGGAGCGCCTCCCGATCGCCAAGGACATCCCGACAGTCGCTGAGACGGTGCTCCCCGGCTATGTCGCGATCGCCTGGAACGGGCTCGTGGCCCCAAAGGGGACGCCCGCCGACATCTTCACGCGGCTGAATGCGGAGACAGTGAAGGCCCTTGCGGAGCCGGAAATCGCCGCGAAATTTGCCGCCCTCGGCGCCGTCTCCCGCCCGCTCGGCCCAGCGGCTTTCGGGAACTTCATCAAGGACGAGATCACGAAATGGGGCGAGGTCGTCCACCGCTCCGGCGCGAAGATCGAATAGGCACGGCGTTCAGCCGAAGCGTCCGACCCGGGCGGCCGCGATACCAGGGGCCCCGGCCAGACGTTCGGCCCGCCTTTGAGCCCCAACCGTCAGAGCCGATGGTCCGCGGCGCGTGTGAGCGTGAGCGTGAGGGTCTTCGACAAGGTGCGGGGAGTTGGAGCCGATGAAGCTTCAGGCGCCGCTGACATGAAGGGAGAGGAACAGCGATTACGAGATCCAGGCCCTGGACGCAGGCTTGACCTCCCTATGGGAGTCTCGCTCTAGAACGCCGCTTTCACTGGAAGATGCTTGGTGGGTGTACAAGGATTCGAACCTTGGACCCGCTGATTAAGAGGCTACCGCGAAAGTAGCCGGTTCAACGCCCATTTCGACAGTTTCCCGCTTCGTTCCCGCATTGATGGGAAAGGGAAATTTCGTGTTGTCGAAACGAGCTCAGGGCCCCTGCCCTACTCCGCCAGACCCTGAAAAGCGAAGCCCCGCGACCTCGGCAAAGGTCAACGGGGCGGGTATCGCTCAGGATTTAACAGCGCATCATCTGTACATTACGACCGGCCCTGCGCTCAAGCGCAATCGTGCCGGCCAGCCCCCGAAAGTGGGGGCTTCGTGATGGGTCGCGGCTTCAACTGGGATCGCGCCCGCCCCTCCCGATCCAGCGAGTCGATCGGCGGCTCCATCACCGAAATCGGATACCGGCCAAAACCGCCGAAGAGGCGTCCGCCCGCGAAGGCCGACCTTCGGCAGGCTGCCGCGGACGCTCTCGCCGAGTGGGAATCTCGCCAGGCTAAGCCCGCGAGCTGACGATCCCTTTTTCCCGGTTTCGGGAAAAGCCCGCGATCGTCGGCCGCGAGCTCCGCATAGGCGCGTGCTCGGATGTCCCGCGCGCTCTTTGCCCCTCAACGCCGGCGGTCGCGATCAAAGCGGCCGTCTCTGTTGATCTGACCGTGCTGCTCGAGGCTCGCCTCGCTGATGAGATCTAGGCGGTGCCGGACCGCCAGGAGCGTCGTGAGACGCGCCACTCGGAAGAGGAACCGGAACCAAGAAAACGCGGGCTCTGGTGCGCCCATTCCATCCCGCGGCCTGTACGGTGTCCCGGCAACCCCGGGTGATAGGGTCGAGGTTCGTGGTCGTGTCGTCATCAGGTTGGCAACCTGACCGATCGGCCACGTAGTAGCGCCCAAGAAAGCTACCGGCGGACGGCACGGGGACAACGTGTCGGGGACCTGATGGTCCGAAGGGGAAACAAGTACGCGGGTGCTGAGCTTGCTTGGCGCCTCCTCCTAGCCAGAGGCTCCCGAGACCCACCGCTTGGGTCAGACCGGGAGGCGGAAAGGGCGTAGCCGTGCTCAGATCAGGCGAAGGTGTCTTGATTGAGACGGTTAAGACGTCTGAGGTTGCGCTGCCGAACGATGCGCGAGGGCTGAACTGGTGAACTGGGCCGCTATCAGCACAGTGGTGTCCACGCTCGCGCTAATCGTCGCAACGGCCAGCTTCGTAGTGGCGAGAAGGAAAGATCGGCGGGAGGTCAGCGACCGGGAGAGAGCCAAGACTCCAGAGCTCGGCATCTCAGTGAATAACTACACGGCGGGCATTCAGCTTCGCACGGCGAAGATCATCGCTCTGCCCCTCACGGGAACATACCACATCGACACGGTGAGGGTGCTCAAGCCTCGCGATGTCTCCTTCATAGTCAAAAACGACTCGTTTCCTACGAACGTGGCCAGCGACAACGGAAAGGCTGACCTACGCCCGCCCATCACCGTAAACCCGGGTCAGAAGCAGCAATTCAATCTTGAACTGAAGGCGGGCCGGGAAGATCGTCTGGTCATCGAATGCGCCGGCTGGCGGGCGGACAACAAGCAGTCCCGGTTCTCTTCTGAGGTGCAACTGCAGCGGCCAGATCCGGTCCGCGAAGTGTGATGTGAGCACCTGACTTCACATGGCGCTAGAGCGTCCGCATCGGCGTCTATTCCTGTAACACCCCGCGGGTGCATCTCCACATGCGATGCGCGCGGCCCAGCATATCGAAGCACTTGACCGGGCTCTTGCTCGGAGCGGCGAAGCTGTCGTGCTTCGGCGCTACGCCGGGACCGGCTCGAATCCTCTCGCCACCTGGATCGACGTAACGCTACCCGCGAAGGTCGACCCGCTCACGCCTGAAGAGATCGCGTCCGGCATCGACCAGCGCCGGCGCAACCTCGTGTTCTCACCGACGCAGGTTCAGGCCGCAGGCGGCCCCGCGGTCGCGGTCAAGCGCGACGCGATCATGTTCGGCGCTGACAAGTTCGTGATCCAGCACTGGTTCAATCGGCGCATCGGCAGCGATGTCGTCCGCATCGAGGTGCAGGCGGGATGATGACGCGCCTGACCGCAAGGCAGCGCGGCTACGGCAGCGCGTGGGAGAGAGCCCGGGCCGAGTACCTAGCCTCCCGGCCATGGTGCGCCATGTGCGCTGAATACGGGCGCCGCATCCCTGCCGTCCACGTCCACCACACCGTCCGGCACCGCGGCAACGCTCAGGTCTTCTGGGACCGAAGCAAGTGGCAGGGCCTCTGCGAGGAGCACCACAACCGAGATGCCCAGCAGGTCGAGACGCGAGGCTATGCCAGCCGCGTGCGTTGCGATGGCCTGCCCGTCGATCGTTCGCATCCGTTCTACCGTGGCGAGGCGAGCGACCCCACCATCAGGGATGCCGAGCACCCCCGGGGGCCTGAAAGTCGGGCGCCTAAGGGCGCCGGACCGCATGGGTCCCGTCGCGCAGAGTTAGTTGATCTCCCGAGGGTTCCCCGATGGGTATGAGGGGACCCGGCGCCGCCCGGATGAAAGCCGCCCGCGAGGCTCTCCCGAAGCGGAAGCGTCGCCTCCCATGGGCGGCCGAAGGCCTATCGCGCGCCGATCGCGTTGTGCGCTTCCTCGAGTGGCTGCCCATCACCAAGGGCCCGCTCGCCGGCAAGCGGATGCGCCTGCTTCCGGAGCAGCGCGACTTCGTCCACGCCATCTACGGCGACCTGGACGGTAAGGGTCTCCGCCGGCGCCGGATCGGGATCAAGTCGGAGCCGAAGGGCAACGGGAAGTCCGGTCTCTGCGCCGGCCTGGTGCTCTGCCACCTTGTCGGGCCGGAGAGCGAGCCGCGCGGCGAGGTCTATTCGGGTGCGATCGACCGCGGTCAGGCGGCTCTCATCTATGCCGAATGCGAGGCGATCATCGAGCGCGTGCCCGAGTTCGCGGCGATCGCGAACTGCCAGCGGTTCCTAAAGCGAATCGAGGTGCTCGACGGGCCGGCGAAAGGCTCGATCTACGAGGCCCTGAGCGCAGATGCCCGCCGGGCCCATGGTCTGGCACCGAGCCTGTTCGTCTACGACGAGCTTGCGCAGGCCAAGGACCGCGAGCTTCTCGACAATCTCATCAACGGTCTCGGCAAGCGGAAAGAGGCGCTCGGCCTCATCATCTCAACGCAGGCGCCGGACGATCTCCACCCGCTGTCGCAGTTGATCGACGACGGGCTGCGGGGCACGGACCCGAGCATCCTCGTCCAACTGCTCGCGGCGCCGTCCGACGCGGATCCCTGGGCCGAGGAGACCTGGCGCGCCTGCAATCCGGCACTCGGGAAGTACCTCTCGCTGAAGGAGATGCATGAGGCCGCCCGGCGCGCGCGGCGCATCCCGGCATTCGAGCCCTCATTCCGAAATCTGCGGCTGAATCAGCGGGTCGACGCCAGCGCGGAGGACCGCATTGTGACGCTGCAGACCTGGCGCATGGGGAACGACCCCGTCGACCTCGAGCGGCTGCGCGGCCGCACCTGCTACGGCGCCCTGGACCTTTCTGGGAAGCACGATCTCACGGCCGCCGTCTTCGTCTTCCCCGACGATGCGCGCGAGCCGAGCTTTGATGTCGTCTGCCGGTTCTGGACACCGCTCGATCAGCTCGGCGCACGCCGCCCCCGCGAGCAGGAGCTCTTCCGGGAGTGGATCAAGGCCGGCCACATCACCGGCGTGCCAGGTCCGACCGTCCGCTACGGCTTCGTCGCGGCCGAGCTCGCGAAGCTATCCCGTGAATGGGACATCGCCGCGATCGCCTATGACCGGTGGCGGATCGACGACCTGAAGCAGGATCTCGCGGACGTCGATGCGAACTTTCCGGCGCCGCTGGAGCCGTTCGGCCAGGGGTTCAAGGACATCAGCCCGGCCGTCGAGTGGTTCGCCGAGCTCGCGCTCACCGGTCGGCTCCGCCACGGGGCGCACCCCGTTCTGACCGCGGCCGTCGCGAACGCGATCACCGTCTCGGACGCCGCCGGGAACGTGAAGATCGAGAAGGGCAAGTCGAACCGGTCCGGGCAGGTCCGGATCGATGGCGCCGTGGCGCTCGTCATGGCGCTCGGCCTGGCCAAGCGCTTCGAAGGTGAGCCGCGGGAAGACCTCGACGGCTTCCTGTCGGCGCCTGTGTGGGGCTAGGCGATGCTGGGAACCCTCATTCGCCGCTTCACGCTTCGCGACCGCCAGCCGTGGGCCATGTTCTTCGGCGGCGAGACCTGGGCCGCGAAGAGTGTGACGCCCGACACCGCGCTGCAACTCGGCGCCGTCTGGGCCTGCGTCCGGCTCATCGCGCAAGTCGTCTCGACGCTGCCGGTCGGGGTCTATGAGCGGCTCGCGGATGGCTCCCGGCGCTCTCTCCCGACGCATTCGGTCGCGCAACTCTTGAAAGGGTCGCCGAACCTTGATCAGACGCCGGCCGAGTTCCTGGAATGCATGCTCGCCTGCCTCCTGCTCTACGGGAACGCTTTCGCCGAGAAGACGATCACGGCGGGCCAGGTCCGCGCGCTGACGATCTTGCACCCCGAACTGATGAGCGTGCGCCGGCTCGATGATGGCGCGCTCCAGTACGTGTACGCGGACCCGAGAGGGCAGCAGATCTTCGGCGAGGCCGATATCTGGCACCTGAAGGGGTTCAGCCTGGGCGGGGTTGTCGGCTTGAGCCCGATCAGCTTCGCCCGGCAGTCGCTCGCGACCGCGATGGCCGCGGACGAGGTCGCCGGTCGGACCTTCGCCAACGGCATGAAGCCGAGCGGCTGGCTGACCTACGACAAGACGCTCACGCCCGAGCAGCGCGAGCAGGCCCGCAAGGCGCTCGTCGAGCCCTACACCGGCTCAGGGAACGTCGCGAAGGTCGGGATCCTCGAGGCCGGCTTTAAGTGGGAAACGGTCTCGATCCCGTCGCACGACGCTGAGCTTCTCGCGTCCCGGCGGTGGCATGTCGAAGAGATCGCGCGCTGGTTTCACAATGTGCCCCCGGCGCTGATTGGCCACGCCGTCGAGGGCGTGACGCAATGGGGCTCCGGGACCGAGAGCCTCATGCGGTTCTGGCTCACGACGGGCTTGGACCCGCTGCTCGTTAAGATCGAGCAAAGCATGGCTCGTGCGCTGATCGCGTCCGGCGAGCGCGCGACGGTCTATGTCGAGTTCGTCCGCGAGGGTCTGCTTCGTGCCGACACCGTCGGACGGGCTGAGGCCTACAGCAAGCTCATCCAGGTCGGGGCGATCACTCCCAACCAGATCGCCGATCGCGAGAACTTCCCGCGGTTCGATGGCGGCGACGTCCATCTCGTGAACTCGACCCTGGTCCCGATCCACCTCGCCGGCCAGCGCGCCGCGCGCGTCCAGCCCGCACCGGGCGATCCGATTCCGGAGCCGGCCGAATGAACACGAAGCACCGCGCCTTCGATCTCGAGGTGAAGTCCGTCCAGGCGGACGGGACGTTCAGCGGCTACGGCTCTGTGTGGGGCGTGGTCGACAGCTACCGCGAGACGGTGGCGCCCGGCGCCTTCGCTGAGAGCCTTGCCGCGCTCGCCGCGAAAGGGCGCCGGCTGCCCGTCCTCTGGCAGCACCGGACTGGCGAGCCGATCGGCCAGTGGGACGTGCTCCGAGAGGACGAGCACGGTCTTTACGGCGAGGGCACGCTCTGGACCGAAGATGCACCCTATGCCCGCCTTGCGCTTCGCGGGATGCGCTCGGCCGCGATCACGGGCCTGAGCATTGGCTTCTGGACCCGAGAGGACAGCTTCGACGAGCTCACCCGGATCCGCACGCTGAAGCGGGTGGACCTCGTGGAGGTCTCGATCGTCACGAGCCCGGCCAATGATGAGGCGCGGGTCGACACCATCAAGGCGAAGCTCGCCGCGGGCGAGCTGATCAGCGAACGCGAGTTCGGGAAGATCCTTCGGGAGAAGGGCTTCTCGCGCTCAGACGCCGACGAGATTGCCGCCGTCGGCTTCAAGGCGTGGTCCGCGGGAGCGGGTCGGGCCTCTCAGGCAGCCCCCAGCAGCCTTGGCGACCTCAAGCGGGCGCTCGACGGCTTCTCTCTCCCTTCCCTGTGAGGACTCCCCCATGTCTTTCCACGACCACAACCTGACCGGCGCGCACCGTGAGTTCGGCCGAAAGCACACCGTCGAGGATCGCGCCAACGACCAGGGCGAACTCAAGGACGTGATGGACGCGCTGGCGAAGCGCGACGCGCAGATCCAGGAGTTCGCCAGCAAGGCGAAGGCCGAGATCGAGGCGACCGGCAAGATGGCCGCCGAGACGAAGTCCGCCCTGGAGAAGATTGCCGGCGAGGGCGCCTCCCTTCAGGCTCGTCTTATGGAGGTCGAGCAGAAGCTCGCCCGCCGCGGCGGCTCCGGCGACACTCCCACGAAGAGCGTCGGCGAGCAGCTCACCGAAACCGAGGAGTTCAAGAAGCTCGTGGCGAGCGGCGGCAAAGGCCGGGCTCGCCTCGGCGTTAAGGCGGTCACCACGATCACGAGCGCGACGAGCGGAACCGGTGGTGTCGGCGATGCAATCCGGCCGATGCGCGTGGCCGGCATCATCCAGCCCGCCCAGCGCATGATGACGATCCGCGACCTGCTTCTGCAGAGCCGGACCGACTCGAACATGGTCGAGTACGTGAAGGAGACCGGCTACCAGAACATGGCGGCACCGGTCGCCGAAGGAGCGACCAAGCCGCAGTCGGATCTCGCTTTCGATGCGGCCACTGCTCCGGTCCGGACGATCGCGCATTGGTTCCTGGCCTCGCGCCAGGTGCTCTCCGACATCCCGCAGTTGCAGGGCTACATCGACGGCCGAGCGCGCTACGGGCTCCAGTATGTCGAGGAAGCGCAGATCCTGGCCGGCGACGGCACCGGGCAGAACCTGAACGGCCTCATTCCGCAGGCGACCGCCTATGCCTTCGGCACGTACAGCGCGACGGGTGACACGAAGATCGACCGCCTGCGCCGCGCTATCCTGCAGGTTCGGGTCGCCGAGTACCGCGCCAGCGGCATCGTCCTGAACCCGATCGACTGGGCGGACATCCAGCTCATCAAGGACTCGCAGGGCCGCTACATCTGGTCCGATCCGACGATCAACAACGGGCAGAACATCTGGGGCCTGCCGGTCATCGACACGAATGCGATGACGTCGGGCAAGTTCATGGCCGGCGCCTTCAACATCGCCGCGCAGATCTTCGACCGCGAGGAAGCGGCCGTCGAGGTGTCGACCGAGGACTCGGACAACTTCCGTAAGAACCTCGTCACGATCCTTGCGGAGGAGCGCCTCGCGCTCGCGGTCTTCCGGCCCGAGAGCTTCGTCTACGGGAACCTCGTCGCCGGCGCGTCGAGCTGATCCGAGAGGGTCGGCTCCGGCCGGCCCTCATCCCCTATGCGGATGAGGTGATCCTATGAGCGAGGTCGAGATCCGGGCCCTGCGCCCGTTCAACAAGACGTCACAAGGCGAGATCGTCCACCCAGGCGACCCGCCCTTCATGGTGAGCGAGGTTCGCGCGCGCGAGCTCGAGGCGTCCGGCTACGCGAAGCGCACCGGCAAGGCCGCGCCTGCTCCTGCGAACAAGATGGCCGCGGAGCCCGACAACGTCGAAGCGCAGCCGATCAAGGTCTCTCGCCGCGCGCCGGCGAAGCTCTCCGGCAGGGGCTGAGCCATGCTGTCCGTCGTTACTCCCGCCACGTCCACGCGCCTCACCACGGTCAGCCGCGCGGTTGAGGTGCTCGGCTACGGCGAGGGTGACGACGCGGCGGTGCTGCAACGGTGTATCGAGACGGCCTCGCAGGCGATCGTCGACCATTGCCGGCGCCCGTTCGCGCTGGCAACGTACCGAGAGCGGATCTGTGGACCGGAGACCGGGCCCGGTTATCTCCTTGGCCGATCGCCCGTGGTCGAGATCCTCTCTGTCACCGCGGACGGGACTGTCCTCAGGACAGACGACTACGAGCTCGACACGGAAACGAACCGCCTGTGGCGCGTGGACGGCTATGGCTCGCGCCGCTGGTGGTGGGGTGCCCCGCTCATCGTCGAATACGACGCCGGCTACACGCTGCCGACCGATACTGGCAGCTGGACGCTTCCTGAGCCCGTCGAGCGCTCCTGCATCCTGCTCGCGGCCGCTTACCTGTCCCAGCGCAATCGCGACCCGCTGACCCGCAGTGAGAGCGTCGAGGGCGTCGGAAGCACGACCTGGTGGGTGCCAAGCGGATCCGGCCTGCCATCGCCGGAAGCCGAGCAACTGCTTCAGCCATATCGGAGGATGATTTGATGATGCGAGCATGCATTCCCGCTACTGCGCTGCTCCTGGTGGCGGCCAGCGCTCATGCTCAGGCACCGCGGCAGGAACCTGTATCGCGCGCTGAGTTCGAACGACTCAGAGCTGAAGTCAGAGAGCTCCGCGAGTGCTCCTGGGGGCTGCCAGACAGCTCTCGTGCCACGGATCAACCCGTAACTCCCGCCGGCTGTTGGATCGACCATCGCGGCGCGGTGTCCATCCGCAAGTAAGGACCCTCCAGATGAACCGAATTGTGCTTGCGCTCGCTGCAGCGCTTCTCGCCGTAGCTCCGGCCATCGCCCAGAACCGAGTTCTGCCGAATGCGGAGGTCGACACCTCCGGGAACGTCAGATTCCGCGGTGGGCCAGAACTCGGGAAGATGATCGACGGCGTCTTCACGCCCGTCGCTCCGACACAGCCGTCCAACGACAACTCGGACAAGGCCGCGAGCACGGCCTTCGTTCAGGGCCTCCTGAGCGAAAAGGCGCCGCTCGCCAACCCGGCATTCACGGGGACGGCGACAGCCAACGTTCTCCACAGCCCGGGTTGGATTAAGACCGGCAAGCAGGCCGACCCGCTCGGGCTCGTTGGTGGGCTATGTGTCGGTGGCGGCGACCCGGCCGAGAGCGGCTCGTGCGCATGGCTGAGCAGCGACGGGCTTGCGAACTGGATGCGCATCCAGACCTCCAAGAACTACAACCCTCAGGAGGTGAACATCTACGGGGCAGCCGGCCAGGGCCGCGCGGCATCGACGATCGGCACGAACACGCTCACCCGAGTGGACGGAACCCCGTTCGATCCTGCATGGGTCGGGGAGACGTTCTACTGGAATGGCACGATCTACCGTGTAACAGGCGTCTCCGGCTCGAGCCTTACGGTGGTGACCACGGGCGGCGGGGCGGTGTCCTTCCCGTCGAACACCACGGGGATCTTCCACTACGTCCGCACGACCGGCTCGGGCACGCTCGACACCAACGGAACGGCGGTCACGTGGAAATCAGGCGACCCCTTCGTGCCCTTCACGGATGCCAGCGTCGACTTCCGCTTCAAGATCAACGGCACGCTCTACCAGGTCGCGAGCTTCACGGACCTTCGCCATCTGGTTCTCACCACATCGGCGGGCGTGCAGACCAACGTTCCCTTCACCTACTCGCTGAACATCAACGATCAGATTGCGACCCTTCGGGTCCAGAAGTTGCTGGGTGCCAACGAGGAGAATCTGACTATCTCTGCGCGGGCAACCAACGAGTATGAAATTCGAGCGGGCGTTTCCGGGTACGGCCAGTACCATCCGATCCGGATCAAGAACGGCGACGATGGCGGCGTGCCGCATGTTGCAGCCGAGTTCGGCGCGAACGCCGTCACTCTTGGCGGTCCTTACCCGGCCGGCGCTCTTTCGGTTCTGTCTGCGCCTCCGGCGAACTCGATCAACCGCTTCGAGATCCAGGCAGCGCCTGCTGGGATCTCGCCGGCCTTCCGTGCCCGCGGCGCCGATACGGCTGTTGGAATGGGCTTTGACGCGCAAGGCACCGGTGACTTCAACTTCACCAGCGGCACGTTCACCACCACCCTTGCCAAGATCGTGGGGTCACCTCCGGCCCCGGGGTTCACATCGATCCAGCTCCTTGTGAACAACGGAAGCAGCACGACGCTCTACCCGGTCTCTATCGCCGGTCCAGACTCGTGCGGGACCGGCAAGCGCTGCCTGTCGATACCGAACTAGGCGACGGTCATGGCAGACGTCGCCCGCAACCGGGCGGTCTGGGGCCGCAGCAAGGCCAGGATCGCAGCATGAAGCTCGTGTGCTCGAGCGCCTGCCTCGATCAGGGCGGGCCGACCTTCTTCGTCATCACGGATGACTTTTCCGACCTGATGGCAGTGTTCGATGAGCGCTGGCGGCTTGTCGACTGGACGCGGCATGTTCGCAAGGCGACGGTATTCCAGGCCCAAGAGGAGGCGCTGGACCTGATCAAGCGGCTGTCGCTGGCTGCAGCCGAGGCTGCGGTCCGCTCCGGGCGTCTGCTCTGGGAGCTCGACGAAGATCTCGGGGAGTTCGTCTTTGCCTCCCCGGATGGCGGGACGGTTGTCATCGAGCCCCGGCCTGACATCGGCGAGCCCGGCCCAAGCTGGAGCAGGTCGGAGATTGCATTCTTCGTCCGCCAGGAGTTCGGGGAGGCCCAGCGGAAGGGCAACCGGCCGCTGGGCGGGATCCATCCGCGCGACCTGGCCGGGCGCGAGTACCGGCTGCCCGTGGGGGTCCTGCCGACTCGCCCGATCAGCCGGCGATCAGTGCTTGCCGCGGCGTGCCTCCCCTCGGCGGCATGAACCCCTGGCCGGATGAGGTCTTCGAACGCATCCTGACCCGCGTTGCCCAAGGCGAGCGGGTGCGGGCGATCTGCGCCGAGCCGGGCCAGCCCAACCAGCGCTACATATTCGAGCACCGCAAGGCGAACCCCGACTTTGCCCGGCGGTGGGCAGCGGCTCTCGGCCGGCGGTCCGGATCGCGGATTGATCCTGCTCTATTCGAGCAGGTGCTCAGGCGGGTGATCCGCGGCGAAAACGTCGTTGACGTGTGCCGCGAGCCCGGCATGCCCTGCTACGACGCGGTCCTGAAGCATCGGCGGCGCAATCGATCGTTCGCGGCACGCTGGGATGACGCCGTCGGGCGCAAGGCCCGGATTCCCGATCATGAGATCGAGGCCGTCCTCACACGACTGCAGCGCGGCGAGCGCCTGACGAAGGTCTGCCGCGAGCCGGGCATGCCGGGGCTGCGCACCATTCACAAGCTGCGCCAGAAATCCCCGGAGCTCGACAAGCGTTTCGGTGATGCTATGGGCGCGAGGCGCGGCGCGCTCGTCGAGCGTAACCCTTCACGGCTGGAGGACTATCTCGCGGCCGCCCGGGAGGGCCGGGGCTCGTTCCACCTAAACCGGCTGCTCGGGCACAAGACGCTTCAGCGCCTCCGCACCATGGATCCCTCCTTCGCGGCACGAGTCGACGAGGCGCGCCAAGCCGGCCGCGCGATCATGGCCAGCGCCACGACGGCGCGGAAGCTCTCCCCCGATGAAGTCTGGCGCGTGGTCGAATCAGCAGTCCGCAACGTGCCCGAGTACGCTCGCGACGACATCCGAGGCGACCTGATGATGGCGCTGCTCGAGGGCCGCGTCTCAGCCGATCAGGCGGGCTCAGCCGTGCGGGGGCTGGTGACCGCCTGGAATCGGCAGTTCTCCCGCCGCGACATCAGCATGGATGCGGAGCTCGGCGACGGTGACGGGCTCACGTTCGGTGGACTAGTCGCGACCGCTGACAGCCTCGCGCCGGCCGGGGTGAGCGTCATCAGAGGTGGAAGCCTATGCTAGCGGCAGGCCGGTCGCTGCGGCTATGTTCCGTCACCATATGGGGGGGCGGATGGCGAAAGGCTCGAAAGGTGGATCATCAGGCAAGAGTTCGGGATCTTCCAAGGTCGGTCGTAACACCTCCACGGGCAAGTTCAGCAAGAGTGGCGGTGGGATCAGCGGCGGCACAGTGCTCAGGAAGAGCACTGCGGACTCGAAGTCGGGACGAACGCCGCCCGGCGTTAAGCCACCCAAGCGTGGGAGTTGAGCGTGCCGTATGACTTGGCAGATCTCCGTTTCGTCGTGCTCCGGAATGCGATCTACCACGCGTCTCGACGGCGGTTTCTAGATACTGGAAACCGTGCGCTGACCTTCGTCGTGATCGCGGCCGGTGCAGGAGCGGTGGGCGATATCGGGCAGTCTCTTGGCGTAACCGCTCAGTGGCTTGCAGCCATTGCCACTCTGGCGGGCGCCCTTCAGCTCGTCTTTGATCTGGCCGGTAAGGCCCGTACACACGAATTCCTGCAGCGCCGCTTCTACGAGGTCCTAGCTGAGATCGACGAGGCGGGTCAGCCGACGGAGGCACAGATCGCAAAGTGGAACGCTGGCCTAGCCCGGTTGTACGCCGAAGAGCCGCCGCCCATGCGAGCTCTTGAAGCCATTTCTCATAACGCGGCCAAGGAGAGCCTTGGCGCCGGCCGGCGCGTTAGGGTTGAGTGGTGGCACACCCTGCTTAAGCAGTGGTGGCCGTTCCACGGCTCGGAATTTCCTTACACTACCGACCGGACCTCTAAGCCCTTGCAGTCTTGAGGCTGGGGCGGTGCATCAAGCTGGCGGGAAGCTGAAAAACGGCTCTCCTAGGTTCCTCTCGCGATCCGCGGCGTCGAGCCAAAGCTCCCAGCTGGAGACTACAACCGACCACTGCAGCTCGGGGCTTGAAGCCCACTTGCCATGCTCAATGTCTAGGTAGCTCCACCCCGAATGTGAGCTTCCCCGGTGGTTCGGGATGATCATCAGGACGGCATTCTCGGTGAATACCAGCGCCCAGGCGAGCGCTCCGTGAACTCACCGGGCGCGTAGGCAGGCTCACGTACCGGCCCCGCGAGCCAGTCAGAGCCATAACTCGCCACGTGTTCATGATCCGGAACACCGATGACGGCGATCTGGGAGCCCTCGCTGTCCTCCCCGCCGCGAAGCACGAACATCCGGGTCGTGCCGTTGAAGCGGTCGCCGTCGGACCGTGGCAGGACAAGGCCCAGCAGCGGTCCGGCCCCCGATGCAGCCCAGACCAACTCGCCCGGAGACGCAGCTTGCGCTTGCTTCACCTGGAAGGTCTTCAGGACTGGCATGTCGGACCTGCTTGGCGTTGGTCCCGCGATCCTGCCCCGCCGGAGCGCGCGCGGCTATCGGAAGATGGTCTATTCTCTTAGCCTCGGGGGCCGGGCGGGGTACAGGTGCTCAGGGCGGAGTAGTAGGACTGTCTCCTAGATAATCGTCGGCCTCCCCCCCGGCTCCTCTCGCTCGAGCATCCGTCTGCGGTACTCGCGCGGCAATTCGCGGACTAACCTGTCCAAGTCCGCATCGGAGCGCCCAAGGTAGTGAATCACGGCCAGCGCCGCACGTGCCGAGTTTATGACGTCCCGGGATTGAGATCGGGTTACGGCATGTGGGGTCGAGATTATGGCGCCGGTCGCGTCAAGATCTACATAGATAGACTTGACACGCAATTGTTCCTGCTCGTCGGCATGAACTTGCGCGACATGGCGCTTCTGCTCGGTGTCAAATTCCAGGGATTTCGATATTGCCCCAGCAACCCTATCAGGTCGACCGGAGCAAAATTCAAATACGAGATAATCGTATAGGGGCGCTTTTATATCAGGGACTCGGTCCTTCCCTATCATCGTCCTAATATAATAAACGACAGATATCTGTCCAAGGAGAAACCAGAACGCGAGATTGACCTTTATCTTATGATCATGTTGAAAGCGCTGCCGGTATGTCTTTTCAGGCAGCCATTCACGACAGAACGTAAGTAGGTATTTCGAGCTTTCTTCGCGAGCAGTAGCCGCGATGTGCGCTGCTGTTGCGAACCGTCGCCGCCGGTAGAGAGTACAGGCGTCTCCTATGAGGCCCTCGATATTCCGCCGCAATGCACACAGCGTCTTAGAGAGGTCGGGATCCCCGTTCGTCACGCCAGGCCGTTGATCTGGTTCTAGCACGATTGGCGCACGAGCTCGGAATGGTTCTGTCCCACGATCCTGCCCCGGAACGAGCGAGGGCGCTAGGCAGGGTCATTGGGAAGGTGCCAGCCCGCCAGGGAGGGAGGGAGAACCCAGCCGCTCGAAGGCGCCTTGCCGGCGGCACTTGCCCCGATCCTGAAATCCACGGCTATGTCGAGATCCGACAGTGAGGCGAAGACGCGCTTCGGGTTGCCTGCAGTGTAGTTCGCGCTCGGCTTGACATACCTGAATCCGAGATCTTTGTGCATGTCCCCAACAAGTTCAACCAGCCATTGGAGGCCTTCGTTCGAGAACCCTTCAGCCACGCAGGCCGCGTGAAGCTGTCGAAGATCGTGACCAAACGGCCTTTTAGCGAGATCATCTTCGCTGAAGCCAGCATCGGCCAGAACTGCCTTGGCATAAAGCTCCACCGCGAAGCCGACCAGCATGTGAACCGACAGCACAAATGGTATGTCGTTCCTGAGCTCTGACCGCTGCGGGTTCGACATGATGAGAAAGGCGCTTTGCCCATAACCCTTCGCGGTGCTGTACGGCTCGAAGGGGTTCATGCTGGCTGGGATCCGGCGCCTAAGCGGACGGGAGCCTCTTCAACCAGGGTCCTTCCCTTCGCACATGAGCGGCTTCGGCGGGGTCCAGCCTCGCGACGAGCTCGATGACGGCCTCCGCCTGCTCGGCCCGCATCGCGTCTCTGGCAGTCGCTTCGCAGTCAGCCTGGACATAGAACAGAGCCACAGACGCGAGCCCGCCTTCTGCTTTCCGCGGCGACACTTTGAAGAGCCAAATCTCCATCCGGGGATCATGCCATCGTACAAAGCTCACGGGAAGTCACTTGGAGGACGTCTGCAGAGGATCCGAGATCGCAGACGCGCTTAACCCCCGCCAACTTGCCGGGTATGGGGCTTGCGGGCGCCTACTCAGTGTTCTCAGAGGCTGTCCGGAGTCCGAGGTCCAGCAGCATCCGCACCGCAGCTGGCCGCGTCGGCGGCTCATTCAGCGATTCGCGCCAGGCGTCGAGCTTCGCGAGCTGCTCGGGCTGAAGGCGGACCTGAATGGGCGTGCCCTTCCCCGTCGGTGGAGGGCCGCGCCGTTTCCGTGGTTGCACAGTTTCTTGCGCCATGGCAGAAACCGTGATACCAAAGAAACGAGCCGAGCGGAAGCGCCAACTCCCGGCCCGGCTCTAACCACCACGTCACCGGAGATGACGAATGGCTACCCACGCCAATAGCACAAATGCGCCCGAATCTCGTCGCGGCTTCCTCCGCGGTCTCGTCTCGCTCCCGCTCATCGGCGGGGGCCTCACAATCGTCGGCAACCCTACAGCGGCTGCTGTGCCGGTCACTGAGAAGCTCCTGCGCGAGTACAACACTTGGCTGAGCCTTGAGCAGCGCCGGCTCATGCAGGAGATGTATGGGCCCGGCGTCGACTTCTACGACGTGAACAATGCCGCGTGGTTTTTCCATAACGGCCGACGGTTCGCAGAGAGCGATTCCGCGAACATCCCCGAGAGTGCGCCTCCGTCGACACGAGCCGCTGCAGTGCTCGCGATGGCGGGGGTTGATCTCTCTCACGGTCGCCGCTGGGCTGAACGTCAGAGACGGTGATGAGACCCGGCCCTGCTTCGGCCGGGCCATTCCATTTCACATCCCACAACCCTTAATTCCGGCGATTTGACAGAAAGCCTATCTTTCCGTTACATCGCCGGAAACGAGGGATCGGCGATGCGGCTTCCGAAGGTTCTCGACGAGTTGGCCAGCTTCGGCACTCACGAGCGCTCGACATGGGAGATGATCGCCCGCCGGCTTAGGGACGGCGGGGACCTCCCCCGAACGAAGCGCGGTCACGGCGCCGGCCATGTGACCGCCAGCGACTTGGCCACGCTCGTCATCGCGGGGATGGGAGCGTCCTCCGCGGTTGAGGCATCGGCCGTGGTAAAGCGACTGCGAGCCTTGAGCGCCAACCCTTGCAAGATCGACGTGAGGCGCTACGCGCCCGCGCTGTTGGACCTGCCTCAGCCGATAAAGGTCCCGGCCTCTATGCGGCCCGTTGAAGCCGTGGTGCGCCAGCGAACCTTCGGACAGGCAATGGACGCCCTGATGGCCAACGGACCGATGATCCACAAGGCGCTCACTGCTTACGCGGAGACGAAATCGCGGCTGGTCGACACGGATCAGCAACGCGACGCAGTCCGCAAGCATATCTTCGAAGTAGCTTTGACGATCAACGGCCCGAAGCCGAGCGCTTCTCTTTGGTTTCAGGAGCGCCACGTCCTATCCGGGCCTGAGGCAGACAACCATTATCCCTTCGACCGAACCGAATACACGCTCTATCACGGGATGTGGGGCTTTTCCGCTTTGCCAGACCGCTTGGACGAGGAGCACCTCGGCTGGACCAGTCAGACCGTCCTCGACGCAAGGGCGATCTTCAGGCTCGCCGCGCTGGTGCAGAACGACGAGGCTACGGCGTGACCGCACCGGCCATCCTCGTCGATAAGGTCTACGTCGGCAGCGAGATGATCGCGAAGCGTCTCGGCTGCTCGAAGGAGACCGTGCAGCGGCTCCACAAAGCGAAGCAGCTCCGGTGCTGGAAACTGTCCGACGCCCCGAACTCTCCGCTCCGCTGCCGGCGAAGCGAGATCGATCGCTTCATCAACCAGCGGGAGGCGCAGGGCTGATCATGGCTCGGCCGGTCGCGTATCCCCCAGGAGCCTGGCCGCTGGAAATGCGCGCCGAGACTGCGGCCGCGTACTGCGATGAGCCGAGCGTCGAGGCCTTCAAGGCCAAGGTCGAGCGCCGAATCTACTCGCCCCCTGTCCAGGCGAAAGGCTGCCTGCCCAAGTGGCACCGGCTCCGGCTCGATCAGGACATCGCCCGCCGCCACGGCATCCAGTTCTCGGCACCGATCGCCGAGGATGTGGTGGATCTGATCTGATGCCGCGTCGGAAGCCGCATGGCTGGCCCAAGCTAATGGTCGAGCGGCGGCTCCGGAGCGGTCAGACCGGATACTATTGGGTGCCGCCGACTTGGGCAGTGAAAGCGGGCTGTCCGAAGGGCGAGGCCCTCGGATCAGATTACGGCGAAGCGAAGCGCCGCTGTGATGAGCTCCTGAACCCGCTTTATGACGCTTGGAGGACCCGAGGCGAGCTGCCCGCGCCGGGCGACCGGCCAGCGCTCGGCACCTTCGACTGGATGGCGGCGCTCTACAAAACCTCCCCGAAATACACGGAGAAGCCAGCTAAGACCCGGAAGAGCTACGACGCCGCGTTGAAGCTCGTCTCAGAGCACAAGCTCAAGGACGGCCGCAACTTCGGGGCACTCTCCCTGAAGAGCATCACGTCGGGCGCGGCAGATCGGATCTATGCCAAGCTGAAGCTTCGGGCGGACGGGACCGAGCGGGTTCGAACAGCGATCCTAGCCATGGCGGTATGTAAGCGGGCATGGAACGTCGCTCGCCGCGACAAACCTGAGCACGTGCCCCTTGAGAACCCATTCGCCAAGATGGACCTCGAGTACACGGCCAAGCCGACGCGACCAGTCTCCTACCCCGAGCTGATGAAGTTCGTCACCGCGGCCGATGCGGCCGGCGAGACCTCAATCGGCACGGCGGCGATGGTCGCCTATTTCTGGCTCCAGCGGCAAGAGGACATCCTCAAGCGCCTGAGCTGGACCCACTACCGGCCCGCAGACGCACCCAACAAGGTCCGGATCTTCCATCACAAGACGGGCGTGCTCTACGACCTGCCCCTCTTCGACGAGGATGGCACGGCGCTCTGGCCGGAGATCACGGCGCGGCTCGACAGTGCGACAAGGCACGGGACCTTGATCGTCACGCGGGACCAGCCAGACCGGCGACGCAAGGTGCATCTACCTTGGCGCGAGGACTACTTCCGGCACCGGGTCGCCGACATCCGGAAGGCGGCAGGCATCCCGGAGGAAGCCAAGTTCATGGGTCTGCGGCACGGCGGCAACGTCGAGGGCGCCGACGCCGACCTCACCGACGCTCAGCTCCGCGCGCTGAGCGGTCACAAGACCACGGCCGCGCTGATCAGGTACGCGCAAGCGTCTGAGAAGCAGCGAACCGAGGGAGCGCGGAAGCGACTGGCCGCGAGAACGAAGAAGGGGGATTTGTCGAAATGAGCCGCTGATGCCGTGTCGAAACGGCATTCTGATCAGCGTCTAAGTCGTTGGAAAGATTGGTGGGTGTACAAGGATTCGAACCTTGGACCCGCTGATTAAGAGTCAGCTGCTCTACCAACTGAGCTATACACCCGACCACTCGTTCGGCCGTGGCCTCCCGAGGAGGCGCCGAATTAGCAAACCCGATCCGGGATGTCCACCCGCTTCGAAACGATTCCGGGTGTTTTCGCACCGCGCTCCCGGGGGAGCTCTCCCAACTGGCCACCGGCTGGTCGACCGAATCGGATGCGAGCCCATCTCGCGGCAGGCAGCGACGCGCGGAACGAAAATCACACGAACTATCTAGACCTTAGGTCTACACCTTCCGGCGATAAAGTGTCGTCACAAGTACTTAATTTCGCCAAGGCAGTACATCAAGGGAACACTGCAATCAAGCGGCAAATTTCTTACAGTAAATCTCCGCAATGACACATTCTGGCCGCAATTGGGCGACCAAAGGCTCTCGTCGCGCCGATCCTGCGACGATCCCCAGCTTAGGATGGTTTAATGCCAGAGACGCAATCTGGACTTACTTACACGACCTCGCCGATCACCACGACGAGCAACGGTCAAGTCATTGAAAACCTAGAGATCTGGGTCGCAAATGGCGACGCGATCACCGTCAACCACGATAACGTTACAATCCGAAACGTCATTATCCACAACGCAACCGGCAACGGGATTGCCGCCGAGGGCGTAAGCAATCTCACCGTCTCGGACAGCCTGATCGTCAACTCGGCCCAGCCCACCGGAAACGGCGGTGGCGACCCGGTAAATGGAGCGCCGGGCATCTTCGCCGTTGAGGTGAACGGCCTCAAGGTCGACCACGTGACCTTCCAGGGCAGCGAAGTCGGAATCTACGCCGGCCAGTCGCCGGGCACTCAGCTGTCCTACATCGAAGGCTACAACATGCAGGGCCCGTTCCCTGCAGGGCAGCTCGTCCAGTTTGTCGGCTCGCCGAACAGCACGCTGACCCACTTCTACAACTACAACGACCCGAACAATTCGCATCCGGAGGACAACATCTCCGTGATCGACAGCCCGAACACCGTGATCTCGCATGGCGTGATCGACGGCAACAACGCCGTCAGCGGCGTCGGGGTGATGTTCGAGGGCAACTCGGAGGGCAGCCGGGCCGAGTACATCGACGCGATCCACATGATGAACGGAGCGTTCAGCTCCTACTCGAACAACGTCTCGTTCGATCATGTCCGATCCTTCGACAACATCGCCGAGGATCAGGGACGCGGGGACAGCATGTCGAACGCCCTCATCTTCGCCTCGGCGGGCGACGGCGTCCATTTCACAAACGCGACCTATACGAACCCGGGCAACCCGAACAACATCGCTTGGGACGAGGGCAGCGACACGATCCAGGTGCGGGAAGATTCGGGCGCAACGCCGGTCGATCGCATACAGAACGTGTTCGACTGGACGAAGAGCGGGGATGCCTCGGCCGTCATGGTTTCGACCCGGAGCGGCGAGGTGACGAGCCCTGTCCCGGGTAGCCCGGAGCCCGATCACCCGACGGTGCCCTCAGAGCCGCCGGGCTCCGAACTCCCGAGCGATCCGGCGGAGCCTTCCCTGCCCGAGACCCCGGCCGTTCCGGGGGAGCCGCCGGCATCCGAGCTCCCGACGGATCCGGCCGAGCCTCCGACGTCGGAGATACCCGCTGAGCCGTCCGAACCGGAGACGCCGGATGATCCCTCGGCCCCGGCCGAGCCGGAGCTCCCGGACACGGGCGCCAGCGGTCCGAATATCACCGGCAACTGGCGTTCGAACACGCTGACCGGAACTTCGGCGAGCGAGAAGATCTACGGGCTTGGCGGCAACGACAAGCTGTTCGGCCTCGAAGGCGACGACATCATCAAGGGCGGCAGCGGCCGCGACACAATCGATGGTGGCGCCGGCACCGACTACCTGTGGGGCGGCAAGGGATCCGACACCTTCGTCTTCAAGGCCGGGAACGGCATGGACTACGTGCAGGACTTCCAGGCCCGTGGCTGGAGCCAGGACTATATCCAGATCGAAAAGAGCATGTTCGCCGATTTCGACACGCTCATGCAGAACGCTCGGAGCGTGGATGGCGATGTCTGGATCGACAGCGGCTCCGATCACCTGGTGCTGAATGACGTGAAGTTGTCGCACCTCAGCGATCACGACTTCCTGTTCGTCTGACAGCGTTGGCGCACCGTGGCGGCCTGCTCTCGTAGCTGGCCGCCACCCCGAAAAACCGCGGGCGGACGGAGTCCGTCCGCGGCTCCTATTTTGTGGGTTGCTGGGCCACCCGTATCGTCCGCCTTATTCGGCTGCGTGCTGGGCGTGCATCCGGCTCGTGCCGGCGATGAGTTTGTTGAGCGCGCCGAGATAGGCCTTTGCGGAGGCGACCAGCGTGTCAGGATCGGCGCCGCGCGAGGTGACGGAGCGGCCGTCCGAGCTGAGCCGCACCGAAACTTCCGCCTGAGCGTCCGTTCCCTCCGTCACGGCGTGAACCTGATAGAGCTCGAGTACCGCCTCGTGCGGGACGAGCGCCTTGATGGCGTTGAACACCGCATCCACCGGGCCGTTGCCGTCAGCCTCCTCGGTCACCTTCCGGCCATCGATGTCGAGGCGCAGCGTGGCGCGCTGCGGGCCGCGGGTGCCGGCGATCACCGTGAGCGAGACAAGCCGGACGCGGTCATGCGCAGTCGCGATGTTCTCGTCGACGAGCGCCTCGATATCCTCGTCGTAGACGACCTTCTTGCGGTCGGCGAGGTCCTTGAACCGCGCAAAGGCGTCCTGGAGTTGGTTGTCCGAGAGCCGGTAGCCCATCTCTTCGAGCTTCGAGCGAAACGCCGCGCGGCCCGAATGCTTGCCCATGACGAGCGAGGTCTTGGTCACGCCGACCGTCTGCGGCTCCATGATCTCGTAAGTCTGGGTGTGCTTCAGCATCCCGTCCTGATGGATGCCGCTCTCGTGCGCGAAAGCGTTCCGGCCGACGATCGCCTTGTTGTACTGCACCGGGAACGAGGTTGCGGCTGCCACGAGCTTCGAGGCGCGCGTCAGCATGGTCGAGTCGATACCCGTCTCGTAGCCATAGACGTCGCCGCGTACCCGCATCGCCATCACGACCTCCTCGAGCGCGGCATTGCCCGCCCGCTCGCCGATGCCGTTGATGGTGCACTCGATCTGACGCGCGCCGCCCTCCACGCCCGCCAGGGAATTCGCCACCGCCATCCCGAGATCGTTATGGCAATGGACGGAGAACACCGCCTTGTCCGAGTTCGGCACGCGTTCGCGGACCGTGCGGAAGAGGGCCCGGTACTCGTCCGGAGTCGTGTAGCCGACCGTGTCCGGGATGTTGACCGTGGTCGCGCCCGCCTTGATCACGGCCTCGACGCAGCGGCACAGGAAATCGATCTCCGTACGCGTGCCGTCCTCCGCCGACCACTCCACGTCGTCGACGAAATTGCGCGCCCGGGTAACCGAAGCGATCGACATCGCGAGCACCTCGTCCGGGCTCTTCTGCAGCTTGTACTTCATGTGCACGGGCGAGGTGGACACGAAGGTGTGGATGCGGGGCCGCCTGGCGTTTCGAACCGCCTCGCCGGCGCGGTCGATGTCGTTCTGGGCCGTGCGGGCGAGGCCAGCCACGACGGCGTTCTTCATCCGGCGCGCGATCTCGGATACCGCCTCGAAATCGCCGTTGGAGGCAGCGGGATAGCCCGCCTCGATGATGTCGACGCCCATCGTGTCGAGGAGGTCGGCAACCGCGAGCTTCTCCTCGAACGTCATGGTGGCGCCGGGACATTGCTCGCCATCACGCAGCGTCGTGTCGAAAATGACGACGCGGTCCTTGGCAGTCGGGTTCGTGCTGGTCATGGATCTAGGCCTTGAAGCTGGACGTTTACGCGCGTTCCCGCGCTCTCGGGTTCGGTTCGATCCCCTGAGCGCCCAGGCACGCAGCCCAGCCGGCCCTCAGGGGCTGATAAGCAGAAGACCCGGAAGAAGGAGGGACGCGCGCGCCGGCAGCTCCGCCCGGAGGGCGGCGAGTTGCAGGCGATGTCCGGTGCCGAGACGGCTCACGGGGCGCGTTCCAAGGCGGGCACCCTGCCCGCAGGCTCCATGTAAACCGCCCTGCGCCTCTTGGGCAAGTGCTGCGCGCCGATCAAGTTGAGGCCGCCGCTCTACAGCCTGGCACGAAGCCTCAACAAGGTGTGCTTAGCATTCGGGTGATAGGCTTTGGTGCCCAGCCCCCTTTCGAGCGCAGCAGAACGATGTCTTACCCCAGCCGCGGCTTGCGCTATCCCGCGCTCTTGCTTGCCCTCGTTCTGGCTTTTCCCGTCCCTGCGAAGGAGGGAGGTGGCGACCCAGGAGATGCGATCACGGCGATCTATCGTCGCGCGACCGCCGGCAAAGGGGATGGCGGGGGGCAGTTCGTGTGGCTCACCTCCCGCGATCGCCGGGCTCACTTCACTCGGGACTTGGCCGAGCTCTGGGACCGAGCGGAGAAGGCCACACCGGAGGGCGAACAGACGCCGCCCGGCTTCGACCCGGTAACCGCCTCGCAGGATCCGAACCTCAAGAGCTTCGCCGTCCGGGTCGAGGAGCGCATGGCCGCGAGAGCCGTGGTCCGCGTAGAACTCAGACATGGCCAGGCACCCGGAGGTGCGCATGCGGCAATACGGTATACGCTGCGACACCAGCAGGGCCGCTGGTTGATCGACGAGATCGCCTCGATGGAACAGAAGGGGCCCGAAGCCTGGTCCCTGCGAGCCCTGCTGGGCGAGCAAGTCGCCATTCACGGCAAGCCCGTCCAGCGCTGAGCGCGCCGAAGCCCATGCCGAGCCCTGTCCCCGCGGCGGCAGATCCGACCTTGAGCCAGACAGCTTCGCCCCTGGCCGCCCCCGCGCTGCCGGTCGTGCTCGCCCTGCTAGGCATTGCGGGGCTCTTCTTCACCTCCCCGATCGCTGCGGTCATCCGCGAATTGCGGCTCCCCGATAATGATGACCTGATGCGCCTCGCGCAGGTGCTGGACCTCGTCCATGGACAGGACTGGTTCGACAAGGCGCAGCACCGGTTTGGTTCCCCGTCCGCAATCGTGACGCACTGGTCGCGGTTGGTCGACGCACCGATCGCGCTCGGGATCTTGATGATCACGCCAGTCCTGGGAGAGCGGCTCGCCTCCGGTCTGGTCGCCCTCCTCTGGCCCTCCCTTCTGCTGGCTGCCTTCCTCTCTGGCCTTTGGGCCACCACTGCCCGCTGGTACGGCGGACGGACCGCCTGGCTTGCGGTCTTCGCCGCCACCCAGATGACGACGATGGGGCTCTTCGCTCCTGGCCGGATCGACCACCACAACGTGCAGGTCCTCGCCATGCTGGGCGTCCTGTTTGGCCTATGCGACCCAGCCCCCGACCGGCGCGGGGCGGTCTGGCGGGGAAGCTTGGCAGGAGGCCTCGCCGCCCTATCGCTCGCGGTTGGGCTGGAGACGCTGCCATTCGTGGCCTTCTGCGGGGCTGCGGCGGCGCTGGCCTGCGTGTCGGGGTGGCGGCCGCATGAGGCGGCCCGGTTCGGCGCCTTCGGGCTGGCGCTAGCAGTCGCGGCGCCGCTTCTGCTCGCGGCGGAAACGCCGCCTCGTCAGTGGCTCGCCTCCCACTGCGACGCCCTCTCCCTGCCCTGGATCCTGCTCGTCTGCGGGGGCGGATTGAGCGCGACCATTCTAGCCCACCTGGACGGGCGGCTGAAAAGCCCTCGCGCACGCCTCGTCGCTGCCGGCATAGCCGGCGCGGTCACGATCGTCCCGTTCCTGCAGGTCCAGGGCGGCTGCGTCGGCAGCCCTCTCGGGGATCTTCCCGAGATCGTCAGGCGCGAATGGCTCGACAAGGTCGCGGAGGCGCTGTCACTTCCAGCGACGCTGAAGTTCAGCCCGGAGATGGCGTTCGGCGGATTGCTGCCCATCGCGCTGGCAGGCGGGTACGCCCTCGTCCAGGCTTGGCGCGCGACAGACCCGGATGCGACCCATCGCGACCTGATCCTCGGCGGCTTTCTCGCGACAGGGCTCGCGATCTCAGTCATTCAGTTGCGCGGGATCTACATCTCCTCGGCCGCCCTCCCGCTCGTGGCAGGGGTAGCACTGGAGCGCGCCCTCGCGGCGGCGGCCCGGCGCGAGCGGCCAGGTCCGACGATTGCCGCCCTGGCACTCGCCCTCCTCATGCTGGGCAAGGTCGCAGCCCTGCCCGTCCTGGCCGTAAGGGAGGTGCCCGGATGGCAGGCCTCGGCTACCGTCACGCGCCATCTCTCGAACTGTGCGGAGCAGGAAGGCGTGCGGCAGCTGGGAGCGATCGCGCCGGCAACGGTGCTCGCACCGATCGACCTCGGGACGGCGATCCTGATCTTCACGCCCCACACCATCGTCGCGGCACCCTATCATCGGGCAGCTTCGGGCATCGAGGCAGCGATAAGGGCCTTCGGGGGAACGGAAGAGGACATGAAGGCCGCCGCCGCCGAGACCGGTGCCGGGATCGTGGCCCTGTGCCGGAGCTGGACGGCGGGATCCCCGGACAGCTTCGCCCACGCCCTCGCTTCTGGCGCGCAGACGTCCTGGCTCGATCCGATCGTCACCGGACCAGGCGACCTCCTGGCCTGGCGCGTGGTGAAGCCCGCCACCTAGGCCGGATACGAAAACGGCCGGGCTCCTGCCCGGCCGTCGTCTCTCTAAAGCGTCTCCGGATCAGGAGATCACTCGGCAGCCTGGAGCTGCTCGCTGCCTTCCTCGCGCTTGCCGTCCGAATAGGTAGGACCCGGCCGATTCTTGCCCGGGGCCGGCTTCCCCGGCAGCGGGGGCAGCGCCTTGGCCTTTTCCAGGTCGAGGCCAGCGGTCTCCGCGATGCGGCGGCCGTAATCCTCGTCGCAATGCCAGAAGTGCCACACCATGCGCAGGCCGAGTTCCTCGGGACACTGCTTCAGGTCGCCCCCGATATTGGCGATCAGGTCCTCGCGCTCCCAGTCCTGGAAGGTCCGGTAGCGCTCGCCGGCTTGCGTGTAGTCGTCCTGCACGCGGGTCGGCTGGTACCGGCCGAGATGGCCCTCGACGTACTGGT
>JAFAEL010000106.1 GCA_023423995.1 Pseudomonadota bacterium
CCTCACCCCAGCCCTCTCCCCGTCGGGGAGAGGGGGCGTGGCGAGCTGGCCAACGACGACCTCCTCACCATCGTCCGCCGTGTGGAGGCGCTCGGGCGCTTCCTCGACACGGAGGATGGCCAAAACCTTCTCGCCGGCACGAAGCGCGCCGCGAACATCCTGCGCATCGAGGAGAAGAAGGACGGCCGCGCCTATGACGGCGCGCCGGATGCCTCGGCCTATGTGCTACCGGAGGAGAAGGCGCTCGCGGCCGATCTCGACGTTGCTTCCGCCGAGGCTGCCGCCGCGATCGGGGCGGAGAATTTCGAGGGGGCCATGACGGCGCTCGCGCGGCTGAGGCCCTCGGTGGACGCCTTCTTCGACAAGGTCACGGTCAACGATCCGGACCCGCGCCTGCGCGAGAACCGCCTGAAGCTCCTGGCCGGCCTCAGGCAGGCGACCCGGGCCGTCGCCGACTTCTCGAAGATCGAGGGCTAGGCCTGCACGGAAGCGGGCTTCGCCTCGGCGAGGTCCGTCAGGATCGGGCAATCCGGCCGGTCGTCGCCTGCGCAGCAGGTGGAAAGCTCGCGGAGGGTGTCGGCCATCGCCTTCATCTCCGCGATGCGGGCCTCGAGGTCCGCGATGTGGCGCTCGGCGATCGCCTTCACCTCGCGGCTCGGCCGCTGGCGATCGCGCCACAGGGACAGCAGGCGCTGGATCTCCTTGACCGAGAAGCCCAGCGAACGGGCCCGCTTCACGAATCGGAGCTCGTTGATCTCGCGCCTGTCGAACGAGCGGTAGTTGGCGGCCGAGCGGTCGGCCCGTCCGATGAGGCCGATCTCCTCGTAGTACCGGATCATCTTGGCGGAGACGCCGGACGCCTTTGCGGCCTCGCCAATATTCATCAGCCCTCTCCCTGCCTCTGCCCGGAGATAAGGGTTCCCATCATGGGATGGTCAAGCCGCCCCGGTCAGCGCGGTCGTCGCGGCTTTGCGGCGAGCGGCAGGTCGGCGAAGAGGCCGGGCGCCGCCGCGGCGTGCCGGGCCTCGATCGTGAGGATGCGGAGCTTGGTGTCGACCCCGCCCGGGGCCGAGAACCCGCCCGTGCGGCCGGACGCGGCCAGCACCCGGTGGCACGGCACGATGATGGGCCATGGGTTGCGCCCGAGCGCCTGCCCGACCGCGCGGGCGTCGCCGAGGGTCCCGACGCGGCGGGCGATCTCGCCGTAGGTCAGGGTTTCCCCGGGCGGGATCGTCCGGGCGATTTCATACACCCGCCGGTCGGATTCCGGCACGCTGCCGAGGTCGATGGCTATTCCGGACAGGTCGATCTTGCCGCCGGCGAGGAGCGCGACGATGGCCTCGGCGACCCGGCCGATTTCGGCGGGAGGATCGGCCTCGCGGGCCTTCGGGAAGCGCTTGCCGAGCCGCTCCCGCGTCTTCGCCGCATCCGCCTCGGGCAGGATTACGCCGAGGATCTCGCCGCCGCGCCAGACGATCCCGCAGGCGCCGAGCGCGGTCTCGAAGAGGGCGAAAGAAGGCGAGGTCATCGCAACCTCCGGTCAGCTCGCCTGCAGGGCGGCGAGCGCCTCCGCGCCGGTGACGCACTCGCCGGGGCGCCAGACCCACCAATCGGCGAAGCTCGCGACCGCGCTTTCCAGCCGGCGCTTGTAGTCCCGTCGCGGGATCTCGACGGCCCCGAGCGTCGCAAGGTGATCCGTCCTGAACTGAGCGTCGAGGAGCTGGAAGCCGCCCGCCCGCAGCCGCGCCGCCAGATGCACGAAGGCGACCTTGGAGGCATCGCGCTCCCGATGAAACATCGACTCGCCGAAGAAGGCGGCTCCGAGGCTCACGCCATAGAGGCCGCCGGCGAGCCGGCCGTCGCGCCAGGCCTCGACGGTGTGGCAATGGCCGAGGTCGAAGAGCTCGCCGTAGAGGCGGCGGATGCGGGCGTTGATCCAGGTCCGGTCGCGGTCGTCGCCCGGCGCCGCGCAGCCGTCGATCACGCCCTCGAAATCGGTGTCGACGCGGATCTCGAACACGTCCTGCCGCACCGTACGGGCGAGGCGCCGCGGAACGTGGACGGCCTCCAGGGGAATGATTCCGCGGGCGCGCGGCTCGACCCAGAACAGGCTCGGGTCCTCGGCATCCTCCGCCATGGGGAAGATGCCGGCCGCGTAGGCCCGCAGCAGGATCTCGGGCGTGATCTCGACGCGCGGCGAGCCAGCCATGGCACAGATCAGGTCGAGGTTCGAACGTGGATCAAGCTTGACCTTGTTCCGGATCGCAAGGGAACCAATCGCTGAGGACCTCTGTCTCGGAGAACCGCAGGTTTGCGAGCTCGCGGCCGATGGGCCCCGACCATTCTCCGTGCCGCCGAAGGCTGACCTCCGCGAGCCTGCGGGCTTTTCGATCCGCGGCGATCAAGGTCTCCGACATCGAGGAGCGAAGACTCGGGTTTTCTTCGAGCAGCGTCTCGACCTCGATGCGCTCGCGCGCCACGGTCTCCACCCATCCGGAGCGAGGGTCGGCGGCGCTGGACAGGCGAAGCTTGAAGAGGTGCTCGATGATAGTGGCGAGGCGGTTGCGCAGTTCGGAGCGAAGCGACCTGCCCAAGCCGTCGATCTCCTCGGCGAGACGATCCCAGTCGAGGGGCAGGTTTGTACCCGACCCCGCTGCCGCTCGTAGAGCATGAGCCTGCTCCTCCGACCAGCGCACGAAGTCCTGCTCGTACAATCCGTCTGCCATAGCGCTGCCTCCCGGAGGCGAGCTCCTCTCGGCAACCATGAAGGCTAGCGAGGCGTCCATGTTGCGGCAAGAGCAGCTAGGTCTTCGTCTCGCCCTCGCCAGCGGCCAGATGCTTCTCCAGCCAGTGGATGTCGTAGACCCCGTTCTGGACGTCGGCGTTCCGCACCAGGTTGCGGTAGAGCGGGAGCGTGGTCTCGACGCCGTCGACGACGAATTCGTCGAGCGCGCGCCGGAGCCGCATCATGCACTCGTTCCGGGTGCGGCCATGCACGATCAGCTTGCCGATCAGCGAGTCGTAGTAGGGCGGGATCCGGTAGCCCTGGTAGGCCGCGGAATCGACCCGCACCCCGAGCCCGCCGGGCGGGTGGAAATAGGTGATGAGCCCCGGCGAAGGCCGGAAGGTCACCGGATGCTCGGCATTGATCCGGCATTCGATCGCGTGGCCGTTGAACCGCACCTCGTCCTGGCTGACGGAGAGGGCGCTCCCGGCCGCGACCTTGATCTGCTCGTTCACGATGTCGATCCCGGTGATCATCTCCGTCACGGGATGCTCGACCTGGACCCGGGTGTTCATCTCGATGAAGTAGAACTGGCCGTCCTCGTAGAGGAACTCGATCGTGCCGGCGCCCGAATAGCCGAGCTTCTTCATGGCCGTGGCGACCGTCTCTCCGATCCTGGCCCGCTCCTCGTCGTTGAGGGCCGGGGAGAATGCCTCCTCCCAGACTTTCTGGTGCCGGCGCTGGAGCGAGCAGTCGCGCTCGCCGAGATGGATGGCGTCGCCCTGGCCATCGCCCAGGATCTGGATCTCGATATGCCGGGGTTTTTCGAGGTACTTCTCGAGATAGACGGCATCGTCGCCGAAAGCGGCCTTGGCCTCGATCCGCGCCGTCGAAAGAGCTTCCGAGAGCTCCTCCTCCGTGCGGGCGACCTTCATGCCGCGTCCGCCGCCCCCCGAAGCCGCCTTCACGAGCACCGGGTAGCCGATATCTGCGGCCACCCGCTTCGCCTCGACGTCATCGGTGATGCCGCCATCCGAACCCGGCACGCAGGGGATCCCAAGGCGCCGCGCCGTGCGCTTCGCCTCGATCTTGTCGCCCATGATGCGGATATGCTCGGCGCGCGGGCCGATGAACGTGATGCCGTGGTGCTCCAGCACCTCGGCGAACCGGGCGTTTTCCGACAGGAACCCGTAGCCCGGGTGGATCGCGTCGGCGCCGGTGATCTCGCAGGCGGCGATGAGCGCGGGGATGTTCAGGTAGCTTTCCCGCGCGGGCGGCGGCCCGATGCAGACGCTTTCGTCGGCGAGGCGCACATGCATCGCATCTGAATCCGCCGTGGAGTGCACGGCCACGGTCGAGATTCCGAGCTCCTTGCAGGCCCGCAGGACGCGGAGCGCGATCTCGCCTCGGTTCGCGATCAGGATCTTGTCGAACATGGGGGAGGGCGGCCCCTATCCGATCACGATCAGTGGCTCGCCGTATTCGACCGGCTGCCCGTCCTCGACATAGATCGCCGTCACGGTGCCACCGCGGGGCGCCACGATGTCGTTGAAGGTCTTCATCGCCTCGATCAGCAGGAGCTTGTCGCCGGCATTCACCGACGAGCCGACCTCGACGAAAGGCTTCGCGCCGGGGGAAGGCCGGCGATAGGCGGTCCCGACCATGGGAGAGGTCACGGCGTCGGGATGGTGCCGCGGCTCCGCCGAACCGGCAGCCCCGAGCCCGTTGCCGGGAGCCGGCGGGAGGGGAACGGCGATCGGTGCCGGCGCAGGCATGGGCGCCATCATGGCCGGCGCGACAGTCACGCTCCGGGCGACCCTGATCCGCAGGTCGCCTTTCTCGACCTCGATCTCGGACAGGTCGGTATCTGACAGGAGGGAGGCGAGCTCGCGCACGAGCGCCGGGTCGAAGGGGTGCGGGTCGGACATCAGGAGGTTAGTGCCTGGGTGGCGGGTTCGGTCAGATGATCAGCAGATGGCGTGGCCGCACTGGCGCATGCCAGCGATGGCCTGCCGCAGCGGGCCGGCCCCGACGGCGCCGGGGATGACTTCCTCCCCGATGATGAAGGCCGGGGTTCCGTTGATGGAAAGCCGTTCGGCGAGGCGCCGGTTATCGTTGAGGGCGGCGGCGACCTCGGGGCCGTTCGCGTCCTTCTGCAAGCGGTTGAGGTCGAGGCCCATCTCGCGTGCAACGGCCGTCGCCCGCTCCCCTCCGATCTTGCCGCGCGTGGCGAGGAGGCGTGTGTGGTACTCGAAGAGCTTGTCGCCCGAAAGCTGCGCCTTGGCGGCAAGGGCGACCTTGCTCGCCTCGAACGAGTCGGGGCCGAGGACGGGCAGGTCCATCAGCACGATGCGCAGCTTCGGATCGCCCTTGATCAGCCCCTGGATATCGCCGAGCGACTGCTTGCAGTAGCCGCAATTGTAATCGAAGAACTCGACCAGCGTGACGTCGCCGGAAGGATTGCCGACGACATTGCCGTGCTTGGTGGCGACCTGGTCCAGCTTCATCTCGCGGATCGCTGCCGTCTGGGCGGATTTCTGCGCCTCGGACTGTCGCCGCTCGAGCTCGACGATCGCCTCCTGGATCACTTCGGGGTTCTGGATCAGGTATTCGCGGACGATGCGCCCGATCTCTTCCTTCTGCGGGCCGGAGAAGGACTGAGCGGCGGCCGGGAGTGCGGCGGCCGCGGCAAGCGCCGCCGCGAGGCCCAGACGTTTCAGCGATCGAGAGAGCATGTGGGCCTTCCCTGCGGCTCTGCGGCGCGTCTGCGACGCCCGGGCCGAAAGCGTGCGGGTGATATCGCCGGGCGGACTGGCCCGGTCAACCTGCGGCTTGAGCCGCAGGCCTCGACAGTCTAGCGAGCCGGCTCCCGAAAGCTCAGCCAGCATGACCGACACCAGCGAACCGGAACTGAGGATGGCCTCGCGCATCGAGCGCGTCGAGCCCTTCCTCGCCATGGACGTATTGGCCGCCGCCGCGGCGAAAGAAAGGCACGGTGATTCGGTCGTGCACATGGAGGTGGGCCAGCCGTCGGCTCCCGTGCCGCGCCTCGTCCGGGAGGCCGCGAGCCGCGCGCTCGAGGCCGGCCGCATCGGCTACACGGAGGCGCTCGGCATCGCGCCGCTGCGGGAGCGGATCGCCCGCCACTATCGCGACGCCTATGGCGTGGAGGTTTCGCCCGAGCGGGTCGTGGTCACCACGGGGTCCTCGGCCGGCTTCGTCCTCGCCTTCCTGGCGCTCTTCGACAAGGGCGCGCGCCTTGCGATCTCCGCACCCAGCTATCCGGCCTACCGGAATATCCTGGCCGCGCTGGATCTCGGGCCCGCACCCATCCATCTGCGCCGGCAGGACGGCTGGCGCATGAATGCGGAGGGGATCGAGCGTGCGCAGGCCGAGGCGCCGCTCGCCGGCGTGCTGGCCATGAGCCCGGCGAACCCGTCGGGCACCATGATCGGCCGCGCCGGTCTCGCCGACATCGCCGCCACGTGCCGCGCGCACGGCCTGTGGTTCATCTCGGACGAGATCTACCACGGCCTGACCTATGGCAGCGCCGCCGACACGGCGCTCGCCGTCGAGCCGAATGCGGTCGTCGTCAACTCCTTCTCGAAATACTATTGCATGACCGGCTGGCGCGTCGGCTGGCTGGTCGTGCCCGAACGGCTGGTTCGGCCGATGGAGCGGCTGGCCCAGAACCTCTACATCTCGGCGCCCTACCTGTCGCAGGTCGCCGCCCTGGCGGCGTTCGACGCGACGGAGGAGCTCGAACTGGTCAAGGCCGGCTATGCCCGCGCCCGCGACGTCCTGCTGAACGAGCTTCCTGGCATCGGCATCACCGAGTTCCACCCGGCCGACGGCGCCTTCTACATCTATGCGGACGTGGCCCGCTTCACGAACGACTCCATCGCCTTCTGCCGGCGCATGCTGGACGAGACGGGCGTGGCCGCGACCCCGGGCGTCGACTTCGATCACGAGCAGGGCGGGCACCACCTCCGGCTCTCCTTCGCGGGTGGCGAGGAGGTCTGCCGCGAGGCGATCGGCCGGCTGCGCGCCTGGCTCCGCTGACGAGCACATGCGCGGGTAAAGCATTCTAAAGCCCGCGCTTGCTACGGCCGGCCATTCTTCCAGCTGGCCGGACCCATGACACAGCGCGCCCAAGACCGATCGAACCTCGCGGAACGCCTGCGATTCATGAAGTGCGACGCCGAGACGACGGCGGCGCTCCGCACGGTCGAGCCGGTCGTCAAGGAGGCGCTGCCGGGCGCCCTCGGTGCCTTCTACGAGCACATGCTCACCTTTCCGGAGGCGAGCCGCTTCTTCGAGAAGCCCGAGCGCGTGGATGCGGCCCGCAACGCCCAGGTCCGGCACTGGGAGATGATCAGCTCGGGCGGCCTCGGCGACGACTACGCTGAAAGCGTCCGCGCCATCGGCGAGGCGCATGCCCGGATCGGGCTCGAGCCGCGCTGGTACATCGGCGGCTATGCCCTGATCTTGGAGAAGCTCCTCCACGAGGTGGTCGGGCGGACCTGGCCGAGGGGCGTGTTCGGCCGGAAGGGCGCCGCGGACCAGGCCGCGGCCGCCATGGGGGCCCTCGTGAAACGAGCCCTGCTCGACATGGAGATCGCAATCTCCGTCTACTTCGAGGCGTCCGAGCAGGCGCGCCTGAAGGCGGAGGAGCAGCAGAAGCAGGCGGCTGCCGAGCAGGGCGTCGCGATGGCGGCCCTCGCGGGCGGGCTCGAGCGGATCGCGCGGGGGGATCTCACGGCGAGGCTGAACGAGCCGCTCGCGCCCGCCTATGCGAAGCTCCAGGGCGATTTCAATGCGGCCGTCGAGACGCTTCAGGAGACGATGAAGGCCATCGCCGGCACGACGGACGGCATTCGGACCGGAGCGGGAGAAATCAGCGAGGCCGCCGACGACCTGTCGATGCGCACGGAGCAGCAGGCGGCGTCGCTCGAAGAGACGGCTGCCGCCCTGGACGAGATCACGGCGACCGTCCGCAAGACCTCGGAGGGCGCCGACCACGCGCGGGAGGTCGTCGCGGCCGCGAAGGTCGAGGCTGAGCGCTCCGGCGGGGTGGTCAGCGGCGCCGTGGGCGCTATGGCGGAGATCGACCGGTCCTCGAGGGAGATCTCGAACATCATCGGCGTCATCGACGAGATCGCCTTCCAGACCAATCTCCTGGCCCTGAACGCGGGCGTCGAGGCGGCTCGGGCGGGCGACGCCGGCAAGGGCTTCGCGGTCGTCGCCTCCGAGGTGCGCGCGCTGGCGCAGCGCTCCGCCGATGCCGCCAAGGAGATCAAGGCGCTCATCCAGGCGTCATCGACCCAGGTGGCCCAGGGCGTCGAGCTTGTCGGCCAGACCGGCAAGGCGCTGGAGCGGATCGTCGGGCAGGTCGGCGAGATCAACGCCGTCGTGGTCGAGATCGCGGCTTCCGCCAAGGAGCAGGCGACCGGGCTCGCCGAGGTCAACACGGCCGTGAACCGGATGGACCAGGTGACCCAGCAGAATGCCGCCATGGTCGAGCAGTCGACGGCCGCGAGCCACACCCTGGCCGGCCAGGCCGACCAGCTGGCTGCCCTGATGGGCCGGTTCCAGGTCGGTGGTCCGGCGGCAAGGCCCGCGGGGCGAGCGCCGGCGCGGGCCCGCAGCACCGTCACCGTGCTCAAGAGGAGCGGCGGGCGGGGCGTCTCTGCCGCGCCGAAAGCCGCGGCCGCGGAGGAGGGCTGGGAGGAGTTCTGAGCCACCTCGCTCGGGCTGCCTACCTCCATCGGGGGATTGCGCTAGCCGGCGAACGGGCCGACCTTGAAGATGGTAGGAGACATTTCGATGAGGAATGCCTTTTTTGCCATCATGGCTGCGGCCATGGTCTGGGCACCGAACGCTGCTCTCGCGGGCAAGATCGTCGGGAACGGGTGAATCCGCCGACCCAGTAACGACAACGGGTTCAAACAGAATGGCCGGGCAGATGCCCGGCCGTTTTGCTTTCTGGCCCCTGCTCCCACCGAAGCGGCTCGCCGGGGCATTGTGAGCGTGGGATCGGCCACGCCCTGAGGCGTGGCCGGATCGCGGCCTACGAGCCGCCGAGGGCGGCCTTCGCCTTCGACCACCAGCCGCCACGCTTCGGACGGTCCGGATCGGGCGGGGTCAGCACGATCGCGACGGGTTCCGGCTCCGGCTCGGGAGCCGGTGCGGGCTCTACGGGCTCAGCCGGCGGAACCTCCGCGGCGACCTGCGCCGGCTCGGCCGCGCGGGGCTCGGCTGCGGCCTCCGGCTCGGCCGGGCTGGCAGTGAAGGGCGGCTCCGTGGACCACGAATCGGCGACCGGGGCGGGCGTGCCGAAATCGTCGGCGCGAGCTTCGGCCGGCTCCGGCGCCCGGTCCTCGGACGGAACACGGTCGTCCTCGCCGCCGGACAGGTCGGCCCGGCCTTCCGGCGCGCCATCCTCGTCCGTTTCATCGTCCTCGTCGTCCTCGCCGGAGACACCCTCCTGCGCGGACGCGCCCTCGAGCTCGCGCTGGCCACCGCGGCCGCGACGCCGGCGGCGGCGACGGCGCTTCCGGCCGGCCTCCTCCTGCTCCTCGCTTTCCTCGCGGGGGGAGTCGGCGGCGGCCTCGGCCTCGTCCTCCTCCTCCCGCTCGTATTCGACCGTCGCATCGATCTCGATCGGCTCGTCGACAGGCGTGACCGCGTCGATGCGCACGCCCGTCGAGGCTGGGCGCCGCTCGGCCGGAGTCGCCGGCTCGCCGCGGTCAATGGCGAAGGTGACGCTGCCCGCGAGCGTCTCGTCCGGCACCACCGTGATGGTGACGCCGAACCGGGTCTCGATATCCCGCAGGTGTCCGCGCTTCTGGTTGAGGATGTAGAAGGCCGCCTCGGCGCGGGTGCGCACGACGAGATTGTGGCTGGCGCTGCGCAGCAGGGATTCCTCGACCGAGCGGAGAATCTGCAACGCGACCGATGGCGTCGAGCGGACGAAGCCCGAGCCGCCGCAATGCTGGCACATCACCGAGGAGGATTCGAGCACGCCGGTGCGGATGCGCTGGCGCGACATCTCGAGCAGCCCGAAGGGCGAGATCCGCCCGACCTGGATGCGGGCGCGGTCGTTCTTCAGGCAGTCCTTCAGCTTCTTCTCGACCGCGCGGTTGTTCCGCTTCTCCTCCATGTCGATGAAGTCGATCACGATCAGGCCGGCGAGGTCCCGCAGCCTGAGCTGCCGCGCGATCTCCTCGGCCGCTTCGAGATTGGTCCGAAGGGCCGTGTCCTCGATATTGTGCTCGCGGGTCGAACGGCCCGAGTTCACGTCGATGGAAACCAGCGCCTCGGTCGGGTTGATGACCAGATAGCCGCCCGATTTCAGCGTCACGTGGTTGGAGAACATGGCGTCGAGCTGCTGCTCCACGCCGAACTGCGCGAAGAGCGGCTGCGGCTCCCGGTACAGCCTGACGGCCCTCGACTGCGAGGGCATGATCATCCGCATGAAGTCCTTGGCTTCGCGGTAGGCGTCGTCGCCCGCCACGACGACCTCGTCGATGTCCTTGTTGTAGAGGTCGCGGATGGCCCGCTTCACCAGCGAGCCTTCCTCGTAGACGAGCGCGGGCGCCGATGAGGACAGGGTCAGCTCGCGCACGCTCTCCCACAGCCGCATCAGGTATTCGAAGTCGCGCTTGATCTCCGGCTTGGTGCGGTTGGCGCCGGCCGTGCGCAGGATGATGCCCATCCCCTCCGGCACCTCGAGGTCCTGCACGACCTCCTTCAGGCGCTTGCGGTCCTCGGCATTGGTGATCTTCCGCGAGATGCCGCCGCCCTTGCCGGTGTTCGGCATGAGCACGGCGTAGCGGCCGGCGAGCGACAGATAGGTGGTGAGGGCCGCGCCCTTGTTGCCGCGCTCCTCCTTGACGACCTGGACGAGCAGGATCTGCCGACGCTTGATGACTTCCTGGATCTTGTAGTGGCGACGCTGGATGCGCGGACGCTCCGGCACTTCCTCGAGTGCGTCGCCGCCTCCGACCTGCTCGACGACCTCGTGCTCCTCGAGCTCCTCGTCGTCCTCCTCGTCGGAATCGTCCTCGTCGTCCTCTTCGTCTTCGTCCTCATCCTCCTCGTCGTCGTCCGACTCGTCTTCATCGTCGGATTCGGATGGGGCGCGCGCCTCCTCCTCCTCGGTGGGAGCGGAAGCCGCCGCGAGGGTCTCGGGCGCCTCGGGGGCGACGTCCTCGGAGACCGGCTGGTCCGCCTGGGCCGCCTGGGCCGCCTCGGGGGCCGCATTCTCCGGCTCCGGCGCGACCTCGGGTTCGGCAGCGGCCTCGGAGACGGGCGCCTGCTCGGGCTCGGCTGCCGCGACGGGCGCGCCGGCATCCGCCGGCTCGACCGGCTGGACCTCGATGTCGGACGGCACGGCAACAGGCGCCGCGGCGGCCTCTCCGGCCGGCTCGCTGCCCTCGGCGGCGCTGGATGTCTCTACCGGAGAAGCAGCCTCTGCCTGCTCGGTCGCGGAAGCGGGAGCCTCGCCCGCCGGGGCCTGGACCTCCTCGGCCGTGCCGCCCTCGCTGCCCGCGAAGGCAGCCGCCTCCGCGTCGCCGTTCTCGTCCTGAGCGAGATCCTCGGGACGAGCGGAGACGGTCGCGTCGCGCTCGTGGCGGCGGCGGGAAGCGCCGCGGCGACGCCGGCCGCGCGGACGCTCGGCCTCGCGCTCCGCCTCACGCTCCGCGCGCTCATCCTCTTCGAGGAGGGCCTGCCGGTCGGCGACAGGTATTTGGTAGTAGTCCGGATGGATCTCGCTGAAGGCCAGGAAGCCGTGGCGATTTCCCCCGTACTCGATGAAGGCGGCCTGGAGCGAGGGTTCGACCCGCGTGACCTTGGCCAGATAGATGTTGCCCCGGAGCTGTCGGCGGTTCGCCGACTCGAAGTCGAATTCCTCGACCTTGTTGCCCCTTGTTACGACAACGCGCGTCTCCTCCGGATGGGAGGAGTCGATGAGCATCTTGTTAGCCATATTCGACTCTCGGAAGGGCGTGCGTCGGGCCTGCCTCGGGAGAGGGGGCGCGCAGAGCAGGCCCTGGCAGCCGCGGCTCCAATCGAATTGGAGGCGGGGCCGGCAGGCCGGCGACACGCCGGGGCCCGCCGAACTTCGGCGCGCCCAGGGTGGGTGATGGTGGAAGGTCCGACGCCTGTACGGGCCGGCGGGGAGAAGTCTCGGGTAACGACGACCGGGGCGTAAGCACGGACGAACAGCAACGCTGATCCCGCTCCTCTGCCCATGGCCAAATCCTTCGACAGCGGCGCCCAGAAGCTGCGCGCCGGAAGCGGCTGCATGCCGCGAGGGAACTTCGTCTCGGCTTTGACCGAAAGAGGGGAGGGGCGAAGCAGCTCCGGCAGACGGCGCTCCGCGACCGCGGCGATCAGCCGGACGAAGTCATTTCCATTACATATGTCGGGCGGGTTTTGACAAGATGCAATGACATCCATCCCACAGCCCCCGGAGTTGCGGGGAAAGGGAGTAGCGGGCGGGCGCGGGCCCGTCGTGCAAAGTCCTCGTTAACCAGACGGGAGGCACACCGGCCGGACCAAGGCCGGAGAACTGCTTCATGCTCCTCGCGTCCGCCGGGCGCAAACTCGCCATGGGGCTCGCGCTTGCGGCGTCCCTCTTCACCGCTGCCGGCGCGCCTGCGCCGCAGGCGGGCGAGCGCGCACCTGCCGACCGGGCCGTCGCCATCCAGGCCGAGCTGAGCTCGGAGGGGGCGCGCACCCGGCTCACGCTGACGCTGTCGAAGCCGGTCGAGGCGACAGCCTTCGTGATGGAGAAGCCGGACCGGGTCGTCATCGATCTTCCGGAGGTGAACTTCCAGCTCGGCCCGGACGGCGGCAAGCGCCGCGGCGGGGTCGTGTCCTCCATCCGGTGCGGTCTCTTCGCGGCCGGCCGCAGCCGCATCGTGCTCGACCTCTCGGCGCCTGCCCTGGTGAAGAGCGTCGAGACCCGCCCGGCCAGCGTGGCCGAGGCGAGCCTGCTCGTGGTGGAGCTCGTGCGAACCGACCGGGAAGGCTTCCGGCGCGCCGCCGCCATGGATCGGGCCGACCATGTCCTCACGACCGGCTCGCTCCCGCAGGACTCGGCAGCCGCACAGGACCGCCGTCCCGTCATCGCCATCGATGCCGGCCATGGCGGAGTCGATCCGGGCGCTACCGCCCCGAACGGCGCGCTCGAGAAGGACATCACGCTCGCCTTCGCGGGCGAATTGCGGGATCGCCTCTCCGCCCAGGGCCGCTACCGGGTCCTGATGATCCGCGACCAGGACATCTTCGTGCCCCTCGACGAGCGCGTCCGCCGCGCCCGCGAGGGCGGAGCGGAGCTCTTCATCTCCATCCATGCCGACATCATCTCGACCCCGAGCGTGAGCGGCGCCACCATCTACACCGGAAGCGACCGGGCCACGGACCACGAATCGGCGACCCTCGCCGACCGCGAGAACGCGGCCGACCAGGCGGGCGGGCTGCCCTGGAAGGCGGCGCCGGGCGAGGTCACGGACATCCTCCAGGAACTCACCCTGCGTGAGACCCGGGCCTTCTCGCACCGCTTCTCCGGATTGCTCCTGCGCGACCTGTCCCCCGTGGTGCGCTTCAGCGCGCAGCCGCAGCGGGAGGCGGGGTTCAGGGTGCTGCGCACCGCCGATCTGCCGTCGGTGCTCGTCGAGCTCGGCTACCTGTCGAACACGCGCGACCTCGAGCACCTGCTCTCGCCCGAATGGCGCAGCCGCACCGCGACCGCCATGGCATCGGCTGTTGACCGCTTCTTCGCGGCCCGGCTCACGGCCCGTGCCCCAATGTCACCATAGAAAGAGTGTGGAAGGAGCCATCGCCGATTGCGCCGGATTGACAGCCCTCGAACTGCGGGCCACGTCAACCAGGGGGCGAAGCGTCACCAGGGCCCGACCGGGCTGATGGCGGATTGGAGCGGATGCGGTTCATCCTTCGGTTCTTCGGCTTCCTGTTCTCCGTCGGGGCGATCGCGTTCCTGATCGGGGCGGCGATCGCCGGCTACTTCTATTGGGTCTACAGCCAGGACCTGCCCGACCACGCGGCGCTCGCCAATTACGAGCCGCCGGTGACGACGCGCGTCCACGCGGCCGACGGGTCGCTCCTCGCCGAATACGCGCGCGAGCGGCGCCTCTACCTTCCCATCCAGGCCGTCCCGAAGCTCGTCGTCGGCGCCTTCCTGTCGGCCGAAGACAAGAACTTCTACAAGCATAGCGGGATCGACCCCGAGGGCATCGTTCGCGCGGCGCTCAACAATTTCCGCTCCGGCCGCCGGCAGGGCGCCTCGACGATCACGCAACAGGTCGCGAAGAACTTCCTGCTCAGCAACGAGCAGACCATGGAGCGCAAGATCAAGGAGGCGCTGATCGCCCTCCGGATCGAGGCGGCCTTCTCCAAGGACAAGATCCTCGAGCTGTACCTCAACGAGATCTTCCTCGGCACCATCGTGCCGGGCCGGAACGTGCATGGCATCGCGGCGGCCGCGCTCGAGTATTTCTCGAAGTCGGTCCACGAGCTGACCCCGGCCGAGGCCGCCTATCTGGCGGCGCTGCCGAAGGGGCCGAACAACTACCATCCGTTCCGCAGGACGCAGGACGCGATCGCCCGCCGCAACGACATCCTCGATCTGATGGCGGCCAACGGATACATCACCCGCGACGAGGCGGTGCGGTCCAAGGCGCTGCCGCTCGGCATCAA
>JAFAEL010000136.1 GCA_023423995.1 Pseudomonadota bacterium
GGCCAACCGCCTCGGCGGCGGCGTAGATCGGCTCGGGGCCGATCACCTCGCCCGCTTCGGTCGGCAGCGTCTTGCGGATCGGCTCCTCCTCGCCGCGCGTGATGCGGGCGACGGCATGGAGCTGCCAGCCGGAGCGTGACAGGCGGGCGCGGCTGAGGATCTCGACCGTGTTGGTGTTCGGCGAAAGGCGCGCCTTGATCTCCTTGGCGCGCTCGCGCTCGAGCTGGAGCGGCACGGAGATGTCGATGTCGAGCACCGCAGCGGTCTCGGTCTCGAACCATTCCCTCGCCACGGAGAGCGCGATCTCGATAAAGGCGGCGGCCGGCAGGATGGGCTGCCCGCCGACGACGTGGTCGCCGAGCTCCGGCACCTGCGTCGTGTCGAGCTGGCCGGTCCACTCGGTGCCGTCATGCGTGTTGCGGCCGCCGATCAGCCGGTGCCAGCGCGTGTCGAGCGTGAAGCCGACGGCCTCGGGTGAGGCCTGGACGCGGAATTCCTTGCGTTGCCAGGCGTAGAGCGGCAGCGACACGGGCGAGGTCGGCTCCGGGCCGAAGAGCTTGGCGACGTCGATTGCGGCGCCCTTGACGAAGGCGTTGATCGCGGCCGGACGGATCGGGTCCGTATGCTCCGCCTCGTCCTTCTTCTCCAGCACGCCGAGCGCCGAGAAGGGCAGGGAGGTCGGCTCGAGCGTCTCGTTGATGTTGGAAAGCAGTACGCTCCGCGGCCCGATCTCCATGAAGATCCGGGCCCCGTTGCGCGCCGCGAGCTCGACGGCCGGCGCGAAACGGACGGGCTCGCGCACATTGTGCCACCAGTACTCCGCGTCGAGCGTGGTTCCGTCCAGCACCTCGCCCGTGACGGTCGAGATGAAGGGAATCCTCGTCTCGGTGCCCCGCACGCCCTTGAGGTCGCGCAGGAGCGGCTCCTGCACGCAGTCGATCAGGGCGCAGTGGAACGGGTAGTCGAGGTCGAGCTGGCGATAGACCATGCGCCGCTTGCGGGCGGCCTGGCCGAGCTTCTTCAGCTCGTCTGTGGGGCCTGCGAGCGTGAAGGTTCGCGGCGAGTTGTAGGCCGCGATCTCCACGCCCTCGAACTCGGCGGCGATCGCCTGCACCTGCTCCAGGGCGCCGACGATCACGCCCATCCGGCCGGTGTCGCGCGCCAGTTCCTGGTGCGCGCTGCGCGCGTGGATGATGCGAACGGCATCCTTGAGCGTCACCGCGCCGGATACGGCGGCGGCCGCGATCTCGCCGACCGAGTGGCCGAGCACGACCGATGGCGTGATGCCCTGGGCGGCCAGCGCCCGCGCGGTCGCGATCTGGATGGAGAAGATGAGCGGCTGCGCGACATGCGTCAGCGGAAGCCGCTGTTCGAGATCGCTCGCAAAGAGCGCCTCGGTCACCGACCAGCCGAACTGGCTGTCGAACAGCGAGTCGACCTCGTCCAGGCCCTCGCGGAAGTGGCGGTTGGTGGCGTAGGCCGCGCGGCCCATGCCGGGCCACTGCCCGCCATTGCCGGAGAACACGAAGGCGACCGGTCCGTCCGTCTCGGTCACCGTGCCCCAGGCCGCGCCGGGGACGTCCTCTTCCTTGTCCGCGATCCGCTCGAGCTTGCGGGCGAGGTCGCGGGGAGAGCGCCAGTCGACGACCATGCGCTCGCCCAGCAGCTCGCGCCGGTGGACGGCGGCGGCCGCGATCTCCTGCGCCTCGTCCAGCGTGGCGGACGCCAGCCGGGCGGAATAGTCGCGTGCGAGGTCGAGCACGGCGGCACGGCTCGCACCCGTGATCGCGAAGCGGTCGGTCCCGCCGGTGTAGCGCTTCGCCCGTTCCGAGACCCGCGGCGCGTCGCTGATGATGGCGTGGGCGTTGGTGCCGCCGAAACCGAAGGAGTTGATGCCGGCGAAGCGGGGCTCGTCCGTCCGGGGGAGGCGGGTCGGCTCCGTGACGACCTGGAGGTTCAGCTCGTCGAACGGGATCTCGGGATTCGGCTCGCTGAAATGGATGGAGGGCGGCAGGAGGTCGTGCTCGAGCGCGAGCATCGCCTTCAGCATCCCGGCGAGCCCGGAGGCGGGCTCGAGGTGGCCGATATTGGTCTTGATGGAGCCGACCGGCAGCGGGGCAGGGCGGCCCTTGCCCAGCACCTCGCCGATGGTGAAGGCCTCGATCGGGTCGCCGACCCGGGTGCCGGTGCCGTGCGCCTCGACGAAGGCCATCTGCGCCGGCGTGATTCCGGATTCGCCATAGAGCTGCCGCAGCAGCTTGCCCTGCGAATAGCGGGACGGCAGGGCGATGCCGTTCGTCCGGCCGTCCGAGTTCACGCCCGAATTGGCGATCCGGGCATACATGCGCGTCTCGTCCTGCCGCGCACGCTCGGCCGTCTGGAGGACCAGGACTACCGCGCCCTCGGCGCGCACGTAGCCGTTCGCCTTGGCGTCGAAGGTCTGGCAGAGGCCGTCCGGAGACAGCATCGAGGCCTGCGAGAAGACGATGAACCCGAAGGGGCTCATCAGGAGGTTGATGCCGCCGACGATCGCCGTGTCGATGCGCCCGCTCTGAAGGGCCTGCATGGCCTCGTGCAGGGCGACGAGGGAGGAGGAGCAGGCCGTGTCGACCGTGAAGCTCGGTCCCTGGAAGTCGAAGGCGTGCGAGATGCGGTTGGAGATGATGGAGATCGCGCCGCCCGTTGCCGTGTAGGCATCGCCGCCGGCCATGTCGGTGTTGCGGATGATCGTGTATTCGGGCGAGGACGCGCCCACGAAGACGCCGACGTCGCGGCCGGCCAGCTTCGAGCGCGGAAGGCCGGCATCCTCGATCGCCTCCCAGGTCAGCTCGAGCAGCAGCCGCTGCTGCGGGTCCATCTGCTCGGCCTCGCGGGGGGAGATCCCGAACACGGCGGGATCGAAGCTCCAGAGATCGTCGAGGACGCCCGCGCGCCACGTATAGGCCTTGCCCGGCTCCTTCGGGCGCGGATGGCCGTGCTTCTCCTTCGACCAGCGATCGTCGGGAACCTCGGTAACCGAGCAGCGGCCTTCGAGGAGATTCGCCCAGAGTTGCGCGACAGACGAAGCGCCGGGCAGACGGCAGGACCTGCCTACAACCACGACATCCTGGCGCTGCTCAGTCCTTCGCACTAACCGGACTCCGCATAGAGTTGTTCTTAACAGAAGCGCGTGTCTTAGACGCCCAGGGTAGCTGCTTCAACGGTTTGCCCCAAGCCGCGCGCCGCCATCCCAGCGTGTGGTACATAAAGCGCACAACTTAACGATCGTGCTCCTTCCCCAAGACATGCCCGACTTTCGGGCTGACCCTGGGAGCACTATTGCCCGCGAGCCAAAGCCGTCTCTGCCCTTTGCAAGAGGGCAATCGTTGTCCTGGAAGCAGCTACGCGGGAGGCGGCGGGGTTTACTGGACACCGGGAAAATTGCAAGTCGCGGCCTTGAAGGTCTCCCGGACCGGTGCCGAGTGTTCATTGTGGACAGAACGGAACCGCCGCCCGCTTAATCGAGCAGGCATGCCGAAATCACTCTCCTACACACCCCCGGACAGGCCTCTCGACGGACCAAGGGGGGCACGGGTCGGGCGCCGCCACGTCGTCTACGTTCCCGGTTACGACCCGGAGGCGGAGACGCGCTACCGGATGCTCCTTGTGCGGGAGTTGATCCGCTACGGCAAGCGGTTCGGCTTCGCCGAGCGGGCGATCTCGCCGGTCGAGAAGGTCGATAGCCCGTGGGGGCTGCGCTGGAACCTGAACGTCGCCAGGGAGGATTGGCGCACGACGACGACCTTCGAGGTGCTGCGCTGGGACGACATCGTCCATCGAGATTTCGCGCGGCCGCTGCCGCTCGCCATCGTCACGCTCTTCGGCGCGCTGCTCTACGTGATCGCGACCGGCATGATGGTCCGGTTCTGGCGCCTGAACTGGAAGTTCGGCGGAGTGACCGTCTACCCGCCCTTGATGGTGTTGCTGAATCTGATCCTGGGGCTTGGGGTCGGGTGGGGCCTGGTTGCGCTCGCCGGGCTCGCGGTCCCGATCCCGCCCGTCGTGGGTTGGATCGCCACCGTCGCGATCGCCTTCGGGGTTTTCAGGCTGACATACCCGCTCGGCCAGCGCTGGTTCGTCTGGCACCTCATGCACGACTGGGTCTTCAACTGGCAGCAAGGCACCGGGCTCAGGCCCGATTACGAGGCCCGGGTCGACAGCTTCGCGGCGCGTGTGGTCGAGATCGCGCGGGCCGCCGAGGCAGATGAGGTTCTCATCGTCGGACACTCCTCCGGCGCGGTGATGGCGGTTGAGGTGATGGCCCGCGCGCTTCAGCGCGAGCCTGAACTTGGCCGAGCGGGTCCCGCCGTCTCCCTCCTGACCATGGGCTCGTGCCTGCCGCTGGTCGCCGTGAACCCGCGCGCGAAGCGGTGCCGTGAGGACATCGCCCGCATCATCGGTGCGCCGGACGTCCTCTGGGTCGAATATCAGGCCCCGCAGGACTGGCTGAATTTCGCCGGGTTCAACCCGGTTACCGATCTCGGGCTCCGCCTCGAGCCGGCTGCCTGCTACAACCCGGTGATCAGGTCCCCCAAGTTCCGCGAGATCCTCTCGCCGAAGACCTACCAGTCCATCCTCTTCAAGCCATTTAGGATGCACTTCCAGTTCTTGATGGCGAACGACAATCCCGGCGAGTTCGACTACATCATGATGGTGGTCGGGCCTGTCTCCCTGGCGGACCGCGTGCTCGGGAGCGACGGGGAACGAAGGCCTGATGGAGTGCCTGCGGCCGCCGAGTGAGCGGCCCTTTCAAGACTACGCGGGCAATGACGCCCGATTACGCTTCCTGCCAAGCTGCGCGGGAACTCGCCTATAGCTTGAGTGTTCTATTGCCATCGCCGCCTCGCGGCACAGACAGAGGCAATAACATGATTGGCTGGGCTTTGACCTTCCTGCTCGTCGCGCTCGTGGCGGCGGTGTTCGGCTTCGGCGGGATCGCGGGCACCGCGGTCGAGATCGCCAAGCTCATCTTCTTCGTCGCGATCGTTCTCTTCGCGATCTCGGCGGTCGTCGGGCTTCTGCGCGGGCGATCCCCGACGGTCTAACGTCTGAAAGACCGGGCGCCGACTACAAGCGGCGCTCGGTCATCTCATATGTGGCGGAGATCACGCGCCGTCACCGTTCTTCCCGGTTCCGAGCCGCTCCAGGATGGCCGTCAACTTATCGGGCACGGGCTGCTCGATCAGTTCCCCATACATTGAGCGCAGCTTGTCTCCGATCTGAGCCTGGATGACCCGATCGAGTCCCGGGTTATGCTGACGACTCTCGGGCTTGCCCTGCTTGGTTGCGGCTCCGGGATTTTTGGCCTCCCGCTTCGGCGAGCCCGCCATGAAAAACCTCTTTAAACATCAGGACGAAAAAATCGCAGTTCAACGCTCTTGGAGCCGCCCGGTTCCTGGAGCCCTGGAACTTTTCGCAACCTTGCGGGTTGCCGGGCGATTGTCTACGAGCCCGCCTAACGGCTCGCAAATTTTTTGTTAGAGGCCACTGGATGTCCGCAGCACAGCTTGTCGTGCAGTACCTGCCCTATCTCCGCCGCTACGCGCGTGCCCTGACAGGCAGCCAGGCGGCGGGCGACGCCTACGTGGCCGCGACCCTCGAGACCCTGGTGAGCGACCCTGGGATGATCGGGGGCAGCCAGAACGTCAAAGTCGCCTTGTTCACCATCTACACCCGGATCTGGAATTCCCTCGCCGTGAACGGCGAGAACGAGCACATTGCCCGTGATCTTCCGGCCGAGATTCGCCTGGGCCAGATCACGCCTCTCCCGCGCCAAGCCTTTCTGCTGTCGAGCCTGGAAGGTTTCACGGAGGAGGAGGCGGCCTCGATCCTCGACACTGATGTCGACCGCGTGCGCCAGTTGGTAGACGAGGCCGGTCGCGAACTCGCCGCCGACATCGCGACCGAGATCATGATCATCGAGGACGAGCCGCTCATCGCCATGGACCTCGAGTCGCTGGTGGAAGGCTTGGGTCACCAGGTCACGGGTGTGGCCCGGACGCGCGCCGAGGCTCTGACCCTTGCCGAGAAGAAGCGGCCCGGACTCATCCTCGCCGACATCCAGCTTGCCGATGGCAGTTCCGGCCTCGATGCCGTCAACGACCTCCTGGAAACGTTCGAGGTCCCGGTCATCTTCATCACGGCCTACCCGGAGCGCTTCCTGACGGGCGAGCGGCCCGAGCCGGCGTTCCTGATCGCAAAGCCTTTCCAGCCGGCCCATGTCTCGGCGGTGATCAGCCAGGCGCTGTTTTTCCAGCAGAGCGCCCGGCGCTCGGATCGCGTTACCGCCTAACTTCGGCAGACCGTCTCAGCCTTCCGAGAGCGCCGGTAACTCCGGCGCTCTTTTCGTTTGTGCCCATCGGTCTGCCTCGACCAGAAAGAAGAAAGGCGTGATCACCAGTGGTGATCACGCCTGAAAGGTGCCGGCCGATGGGGGCAAAGCGGGGCCGGTTGCTTCCTCAACGTGCGGCCCATCACCCGGTTCCAGCCGGGCCGAAAAAATTTCGTGAGGGGCCGTTTCGAGGAGCTTCAGGCGTGCCGGGAAGAGCCCGATGCCTGCCCGCCCTTGCGGCCGGCCTGCGAGGCAAGGCCACGATCTTGTGAGAAGGACCGCTTCTCCGCCGGCACACTTCGGCCACCTTTGCTTGCGATCTCGCGCTGCCGATCTTCCGACATGGACGCGAATCCTCGCCCGGACGCCGGATTGTCCCTTGGCATCTTACCACTCCTTGATGTCGACTTGTCAGGCGATCAACACGGGCGCGTTTTCTTTAGTTCCAGCCGTCTCCCTACCCACGAGGTATCTTGACAGGGGTGAGGTTCGAGGCCAGATGAGTTCAGGCGTCAGCGCCCGCGCCTAGCGGGCTGCGTGAGAGAGGCTGCGTGACGGCCCGCAATAAGCGGCCCGGCCTCCCCCTTCATTCGCTTCATCGCCAAGAGAGCCCCGATCACGCGGGTTCTCCCCGGACCGACCGGCGCAGGATGCGCGCGGCGGCCCTGACTCGCATTCGAGAGACTCTCCTTGTCGTCATTTTCCGGATTCGGCCTCCAGGCGCCGATCCTCAAGGCCCTCACCGAAGAGGGCTATACGTCCCCCACCCCCATCCAGGCTCAATCGATCCCCGACGTGGTCGCCGGGCGCGATCTCCTGGGCATCGCCCAAACCGGCACGGGCAAGACGGCCGCGTTCGCGCTGCCGATCCTCCACAATCTGGCCGGCCGGCAGCAGCCTCCCCAGCGGCGCGGCTGCCGGGCTTTGGTGCTGAGCCCGACGCGCGAGCTCGCAAGCCAGATCGCCGAGAGCTTCCGCGCCTACGGCCGGCACCTTCGCCTCTCCACCACCGTCGTCTTCGGCGGCGTGCCGCTCGGACGGCAGGAAAGGGCGCTTGCGCAGGGCGTCGATATCCTCGTGGCAACTCCGGGCCGACTGCTCGATCTGGTCGACCGCAAGTCGCTCTCGCTCGCCGGCGTCGAGATCTTCGTCCTGGATGAGGCCGATCAGATGCTCGACCTCGGCTTCATCCATGCGCTGCGCCGGATCGTGACCCTGATCCCCAAAAAGCGGCAGACGCTGTTCTTCTCGGCGACCATGCCGGACACGATCTCGGGGCTTGCCGAGCAGCTTCTCGACAACCCCGTGAAGGTCGCGGTCACGCCGGTGGCAACGACGGCCGAACGGGTCGAGCAGAGCGTGATCTTCGCCTCGACGGCGGACAAGCAGGGCCTCCTGCGGGCGGTGCTTCAGGCTGAGCCGGTCGATCGCGCGCTGGTTTTCACCCGGACGAAGCATGGGGCGGACCGGGTCGTTCGCAATCTCGAGCGGGACGGCATCCAGGCGGCGGCCATCCACGGCAACAAGAGCCAGGGGCAGCGCGAGCGGGCGCTCGCCGAGTTCAAGTCCGGGCGCTCGCGCGTGCTCGTCGCGACCGACATCGCGGCGCGCGGCATCGATATCGATGGCGTGAGCCACGTGATCAACTTCGACCTGCCCAACGTCCCGGAATCCTATGTCCACCGCATCGGCCGCACGGCGCGGGCGGGAGCCACGGGCGTCGCCATCTCGTTCTGCAACGGCGAGGAGCGGGCCTATCTCCGAGACATCGAGAAGCTGACGCGCCTCGCGGTCCCGGTGGCGACCCCGCCGGCCGGGTTCCAGGTGACGGCGCCGGTCGCGACCGATGCCGCGCCGGCTCAGCCGCACCGCCAGCCGAAGCGCCGCCCGGAGGGCGGCCGTCCTGGTGCCGGACGCGGCGAGGGCAATGGGGCTCGCCAGAGCCAGGGCCGCGGGCGCGATGGCGGCCAGAACCGGCCGGGGCAGAAGACCGGGCAGGGCCGCCCGGCGCAAGGCGGCCAGGGCCGTCCGAACAAGCCCGTGCGGTCGGATGCCGCCCGCTCCGAGCGGAGCGGCGATCAGGGCGGCATGCAACTCGCCTGGCTGGAGCGGGCCCGCTCGGCCCCGCGCAGCTGACCACGCGCATCTGCTGACCCCGGCGCAAGCCGGGGTTTCGCGTCCGGCTTGGCTTGGATCCCGGTTTTCGCCGAGACGAGCGGCGGCTCAGTGATAGGGATCGGCCGCGTCCCGCAGCCCATCCCCCATGAAGCTGAAGGCGAGGACGACGAGGACCACCGGGACGATCGGGAAGAGCAGCCAGGGGTGAAGCTGCACGGCGGCGAGGTTCTGCGCCTCGTTCAGCAGCACGCCCCAGCTCGTCACAGGTGGCCGGAGCCCGAGGCCGAGGAACGAAAGCGCCGTCTCGCCGAGGATCATCGACGGGATCGACAGCGTCGCCGACGCGATCAGGTGGCTCATGAAGTTCGGGATGAGGTGACGCGCGATGATGCGCGTCCGTGAGGCTCCCATCAGTTCGGCCGCCCGGACGAAATCCTCCTCGCGGAGCGCGAGGAGCTTGGACCGTACCGCCCTCGCAAGGCCCGGCCAGTCGAGCAGGCCGAGGATGATGGTGATCCCGAAGAAGACGAGGATCGGGCTCCAGTTCGGCGGCAGCGCCGCCGAGAGAGCGAGCCAGAGCGGCAGCTCGGGCAGCGAGCGCAGGATCTCGATCATCCGCTGGACCACGTGGTCCACCCAGCCGCCGAGATAGCCGGCGATCCCGCCGAAGAAGAGTCCGAGCGTGAAGGAGACCGCGATGCCGACGAGGCCGATCGTGAGCGAGATCCGCGCGCCGTAGATGATCCGCGAGAAGAGGTCGCGGCCGAGCCGGTCGGTGCCGAGCAGGAACATCGTGCCGCCCTCGGGCGGGCAGACGATGTGGCCGCTCATCTCCTTCATGCCCCAGAATTCGTAGGTATCGCCGCGGCAGAAGAAGCGGATCGGCTGCGGGGTGCTCGTGTCGACGACGTAGTCGCGCTTGAAGGTGTCCAGGTTGAACGTGAACCGGTAGGGGTACACGAACGGACCGACGAACTCGCCCTCATGGAAGAGGTGGATCGCCTGGGGCGGCGCGTACAGGAAGTCCCCGTGCCGCTTCGCCTGATTGTAGGGCGCGATCACCTCGACGAATGGCACCATCATGTAGAAGGCCAGGAGCACGAAGGCGGCCGCGACGGCCACCTTGTGCCGCCGGAACTTCCACCAGGTGAGCCGCCAGGACGATGCGCGGTAGAACTCCTCGTTCTCCGCCCCTCCGGGCTCGCTCGCGCCGGGATCGAACGGACGCGTATCGACGAAGTGCCGGGGCCGCGGCATCGCGTCGGCGTTCACCCGTTCAGGCATGCTGTCTGACTCGGAGGCAGGCCGGGCAGAGACGGGCGTCATCAACGCCCGCCGAGGCGGATGCGCGGATCGAGCCACGCCAGGAGAAGGTCGGAGACCAGCATCCCGACCACGGTCAGGGCCGCCACGAACATCAGGATGAACCCTGCCAGGAACTGGTCCTGGCTCTTGAGGGCGGCGAGCAGGATCGGTCCGACCGTCGGGAGGCTCAGCACCAGCGAGACGAGGACCGAACCCGACACGAGATGCGGCAGGAGGTTGCCGATATCCGCGATGAAGGGGTTCAGCGACATGCGGAAGGGATACTTCAGCAGCGCCCGGGTGGGCGGCAGCCCCTTCGCCTTCGCGGTCACGTAGTACTGCTTGCCGAGCTCATCGAGCAGGTTGGCCCGCATGCGCCGGATCATGGCGGCCGTCCCGCCGAGGCCGATGACGATCGTCGGCACCACGAGGTGGGAGAGGAGGGAAGTGAACTTGTCCCAGCTCCAGGGCTGCCCAGCATATTTCGCGTCGTAGAGGCCGCCGATCGAGATCCCGAACCAACGGTTGGTGTAGTAGAGCAGGATCAGGGCGAGCAGGAAGCTCGGGGTCGCGAGCCCGATATAGCCGATGAAGGTCGCGATGTAGTCGCCGACCGAATACTGCCGCGTGGCGGAGTAGATCGCGATCGGGATCGAGACCACGTGGACGAAGACCACGACCACGAGGTTGATGAGGAGCGTCAGCCAGAGCGCGTCGCCCACCACGTCCGTGACCGGCTTGTCGAACTCGAAGGACCAGCCCCAGTCGCCCTGAAGCAGGCCCGAGAAGCCGTTCGGCCCGGGCCAGAGCCCGATCCAGATCAGGTACTGCTTCCAGACGGGCAGATCGAGCCCGTATTGCTTGATCAGGAACTCGGCCTTTGCGGCCGAGGCGGCCTCGCCCTGGGCGCGCAGCTCGGCGATCTGGTTCGTCAGGAAGTCGCCCGGCGGCAGCTTGATGATGAAGAACACAAGCGCCGAGATGATGGCGAGCGTGACCGCCATGGTGCCGATCCGGCGGACGAGGAAGGCGATCATCGACGGTTCGCGTCCCGCGCTGCCGCGCGCGCCGAGGCCGTGGCGAATGGCAGCGCTCGGCGGGCCTCGCGGCCGGCTGGCCGCTCCCAGAAGAATTCGTCGATGCGATAGACCCCGAGCATGGAGGTCGGCTCCCAGGAATAGACCGCCTTGCGGGGCACGTTCTTGAGCCCATTGCGGGTCACGATCGGCTGGAGCGCGCCACCCACCGTGCCGATCGACCACAGGTTCTCGGCATGGTTGGCGAGCATCTCGCGCCAGACGCGGTCCTGGGTCCCCGGATCTGTCGCGGAGAGCCACTCGCGGTAGAGCTCGATCAGGCGCCGGGCCTCCGGGATGTCGCACGGCTCGCCCGACGCCCCCTTGGTCTCCTGGTACTGGCCCCATTTCGCCCAGGAATAATAGTCCTGCCGCAGGGGGGCGAGCTCCGATGGCGGCATGGCGGCGGTCGCGAGGGCGAGATCGAGCCCCTGCGACGCCACCATCACGGTGAGCCCCGCATAGGTCCGGTTGCGGAGCACGCCCCGGTCCTGCGGCTTGACGAACAGCCGTACCCCGATCTCGCGCCAGAACTCTGCGATCAGCGTGAGCCCGTCGACGACGAGTCCGCTCTCGCCATCGGTCTCCACGATGATCTCGAGCTCCCGGCCGTCCGGAAGCAGGCGGATGCCGGCCGAGTTGCGCTTGGTCAGGCCGATTTCGTCCAGCAGCCGGGATGCCTCGCCGGGATCATAGGAGGCCCAGGTCGTCCGGAAGCGATCCTCGAACAGCGGCGATTCCCGCACGACGGTGTTGTTGCCCTCGGTGCCGAGCCCGAACAGGAGGGAGTTGTTGAGCGTGTGCCGGTCGATCCCCAGCGACAGCGCGCGCCTGAACCGGACATCGCGGTTCAGCTTCCGCCAGACCGGGTCGGTGACGGTGAGGTTCGGGTAGAGGGCGATCTCGCTGCCGCGGGCATAAGGCCACATCAGGGTCTTGAAGCCCTTGGCCTTCTCGCCCTCCTTCAGGATCGGGATATCCGCCATGGTGAGGCCGCGGAAGAGCAGGTCCGCATCGCCGGAATTCGCCTTCGCGGCCATGAGCCCGCCCGCCGCGACGTCGAGCAGGACGCGATCGACATAGGGAAGCTGCTGCCCGGCCGGATCGATCCGGTGGTAGAAAGGGTTGCGCTCGAAGACGAAGCGGTTCGCGGGCGCCGTCGTCATCACCCTCCAGGGCTGCAGGGTCGGGAGCTCGGGGTTCGAGTTCTCGAACATGTCGTCGAGGCGGTTGAACAGGCCCGCCCAGGATTTCAACTTCTGCTTCTTCGCCTGTTCCTCGAGCTTTGCCTGGTCCGCGTAGGCCGCGTGGAAGCGCTTCAGGTAGTGAGCCGGCCGATACACGAACGGGTCTCGCGGCTGCGCGAGCGTCGGCAGGAAGCGAGGATTGGGCGCCTCCCAGGTATAGCGGACGGTCTGCTGGTCGATCACCTCGAAGCGGGGCGGCTTGCCGTCGACCATGAGGAAGTCCGGCAGCCCGGCCGGGCTCAGCTCCTTGTTGGTCGCGATGTCCTCCCAGTAGAACCGGAAATCCTCGGCCGTGAAGGGGTGTCCGTCGGACCAGCGGTGGCCCGGCCGCAGCTTGAAGGTGAAGACGCGGTTGTCCTCGGCCTCGACGCTCTCCAGCAGGTCCGGCTTCAGCTTCAGGTCGGCCGTGTAGCCGACGAGGCGGGCGTAGGAGCTCGCCGACAGATAGCGGATGTCCCGGGCGCGCGAGACGAGCGAGACGACCTCACCTCCGGAGCGGCCGATTTCCCGGCCCTGCCCGGCCAGGTCGGCGACGAGAGGCGACTTCGGCACGCGCTCGCCGATCGGCGGCAATTCCCCCTTGGCGACCCGCTCCTGGAAGAACGGCGTCTCCACGAGTTCGAGCGCGGCTGCGCTTCCGGGCAGAAGAACGAGCGCAAGCAGCGCCGCGACAGCACCTCTCCAGGTCATGCTGCCTCCTGAAGCCTGGTCGACATCATTCGCACGTAATGATCTCCGGAGACCGCGATCATCTCGCCCGCGTCCTCGCCGGCCAGGCGGAACGGTTCGGGCCATGCTGCAGGCTCTGAGAAGCGCCCCGACCGCAACTTGCCGAAGTCGAGGGGTCGGTCGAGGTCCGGGTCCGGCACGGCCGCGAGGAGCGCCTTCGTGTACGGATGGCGCGGCTCCCGAAATAGATCGGCAGCGGGAGCCTGCTCGACAATGTAGCCGCGGCACATCACCGCGATGGTATCCGCGACGTAATCCACCACCGCGAGGTTGTGCGACACGAAGAGATACGAGAGGCCCAGCGCTGCCTGCAGGTCCTTGAGGAGGTTCAGGACCTGGGCCTGAACGGACACGTCGAGCGCCGAGACCGGCTCGTCGCAGAGAAGGACCTTCGGCTCGAGCGCGAGCGCGCGTGCGATCCCGAGCCGCTGGCGCTGCCCGCCCGAGAACGAGTGCGGGTAGCGGCGCAGGCTCCGGCGATCCAGCCCGACCATGTCCAGCAGCGCCTTCGCCTTTTCGAAGCGGTCGTCCGGGGTGCCGATGTCGTGGATGCGAAGGGGCTCCGTTAGCAACTCGTAGACGGTCATGCGGGGGTTCAGGGACGAGAACGGGTCCTGGAACACGAACTGGACAGAGCGGCGGTAGGCGGTGAGCGCATCCCCTGTGAGCGAGTGGACGTCCCGCGGCCCAGAGCCGTCGTCGAACATGACCGCGCCGGCATCCGCCGGCATCGCCCGGGAGATGATCTTGGAGAGAGTCGTCTTGCCGCAGCCGGATTCGCCAACCAGCCCCAGCGTCTTGCCGGCGGGCACGAGGAGCGAGACGTCGTTGACAGCCCGCAGGGTCCGCGTGTTCCCGCTGAACCAGCCGGAGCGGAGCGTGAACGTCTTGCTGACGTGCTGCACCTTCAGGATGTTTCGGTGTGCCGCGGGCGGGGCCGGCGGGCGTTCCAGGAGCGCCGGCGCGGCCTTCACCTCGCGCAGGGGCGTGAGCCGCTCGCCCGGCTGCATGTTGAAGCGGGGAACGGCCCGCATGAGGGCCTTAAGGTAGGGATGCTGCGGGCGGCGGAAGATGTCCTCGCGCTCGCCTGCCTCCATCATCCGTCCGCGGTACATGACGACGACATCGTCGGCCATGTTCGCCACCACGCCGAGGTCGTGCGTGATCAGCAGGATGGACATCCCCATGTCGCCCTGCAGTTCGCGCATCAGGTCGAGGATCTGGGCCTGGGTGGTGACGTCGAGGGCCGTCGTCGGCTCGTCCGCGATGAGGAGCGCCGGGCGCGTGATCAGCGCCATGGCGATCATGGCGCGCTGCCGGAGCCCACCCGAGAGCTCGAACGGATAGGTGACGAGCGCGCGCTTTGGATCGGGAAAGCCAACCCGCTCGAAGACCTCGATCGCTCGCTCCTTCGCCTCCGCGTCGCTCACGCGGGCGTGCATCTTCAGCGCCTCGGTGACCTGATCGCCCGCCGTATGCAGGGGCGATAGCGAGGTCATCGGCTCCTGAAAGATCATCGCGATGCGGCCGCCCCGCAGCTGCCGCATGCGCTCGCTCTCGGCAGAGAGGGCGGCGATGTCGAGAGGAGGATGCTTGTCCGCCGGATCGTCGAACAGGATGCTACCGCCGGCGATCGAGGCGACCTTTGGCAGGATCCGCATGATGGCCTGGGCCGTGACCGACTTGCCCGAGCCGGACTCGCCCACCACGGCGACCGTCTTTCCGCGGGGAATGTCGAAGGACAGGCCGTCGACGGCCCGCAACACGCCGAGATCTGACCGGATCTCCACCGCCAGGTCGCGCACAGAAAGAAGCGGCGTCTGCACCCGTGATCGCCTCGGCTACTGCTTCGGTGCTTTAGGTTAAGTCATTAAACCGGTTGCAATTCAATCACGCAGTTCGTCGGCCCAGAGCTTGTCCAGCGGGGGGAAGCGAACGGCCGGGTGGTCCGCCAGGGCTTCCACGAGCGCCTGTGTTGCGGCCCAGAGCGGCTCGTCGAACATCAGGTGGTGCGTCAGAAGTCCGATCGGCTCTGGTTCGGCCGAGGCAAGCGCCGTCTCCAGGCTATCCAGGAGCCGTTCAAGGGGGAGGGCGCTCCGCGACCCCCGCCAATCGACCGGGTCGAGGTGGGTGTTGAGAATGGTCACCCCGCGGAAAGCTCGCCGGGGTCCGTAGGTGGACAGGCCGCGATAGCCGAGGGCAGGTAGCCCCTCCGCCAGCCCGGGCGCGATCCGGTTCCAGGGCGGCACGAGAACCGGCAGAAGCAGCTCTCCGGCTTTCGCCCGAGCCATCGCAAGACCGGCAGATGCCTCCTCACGGAGCACGTCTTCCGGTCGATCTGCCCCGAACTCCGCCGATTTCCGGCCAGGGGCTGCGTGGTCCCGATGGGCGAGTCCGTGGACGAGGATTCGCGCGCCCGGCTCTTGGCGGAGACGCGCCGGAAGAGTTGGCTGAAGCCCGGCCGGGATCGCGGCGATTGCGATCGGAACGCCGAACTGGTGGCCGAGCGCCAGCAGCCGGTCGAGCGCCGGCGTTGCCGTGACGGCGTCATCGTCGCGCCACCAGAAAGGGATCTCGGCGCCCCTTTCCGCTGCGCGGTCGAGGATGGCGCGAAGCCGCGGGATCATCCGGCCGGGCTCTCGCCCTGCGCCAGCCGCGCCAGGATCTCGGCCGTCCGCCCGGCGCCGTCTCGCGCGATGCCGATGTCGTCGGGACGGGGCCTGGTGAGCGCGGCGCGGACCGCCCGGGCGAGGCTGTCCCCGTTCAGCTCCGACTCGGGAAGGATGAGGGCGGCCCCCTTTGCGGCCAGCATCTCCGCCCGGAGCCGCTGTTCGGTTTCGTTGCCCTGCTCGAACGGCACGAGCACGGCCCTGGGCCGGGTCGCGAGGAGATCGAGGACGGTGTTGTAGCCGGCCTGCCCGACGAACAGGGCGCTCGCCGCCATGAGCTCGCGAAAGTCGGGGCGGGCCGGCTCGAGCCGGACATTGTCCGGCCGGCCGCGACCGAGAGCGGCGTTGTCGGCTTCGGAGATCCCGCGCCCCAGGAGGATGCGCCAGGGCCGGTCCGGCATCAGCCGGGCGGCGGCAAGCGCCGCCCGATAAAGCGGGAGCCCGGCCGCGCTCGACCCTCCGGAAACGAGGATCTCGTCCGTGGCGGGAAGCGAAGCGGTGTGTCGCGGTTCGGTATCGACGTAGCCCGTGTAGACGATCGGCGCACCGATCCCGTCCCGCGCCGGCCAGGACGCTTCCAGGGGTGCGAGCGCAGGGTCGCCGTGAACCAGCACGGCGTCATAGAGCCGGGCCAGCAGGTCGTGCGTCCGCGCGAGCTTCTCCGGCCCGGATGGCGCAGCCAGGATGTCCCGGACGGAGGAGACGACGAGCGGCCGCGGGCGGAGCGCATGCGCGGCTTCGAGAAGAGCCATGAACTCGGAGGCGAGCACCCGCCGCCCGAACGGGAAGAGCTCGGTGACGAGGATGTCGGGCGCGCTCTCGCGGAGGGTCGCGAGCAGGAGGTCGCGGCGCCCGGAGAGGTAATCGGCGCCGATCTCGCGGCCGCCCGGGTCCCGGAGCCTCGTGAACTCGCCGACCCGCGCCTGCACGGGTGGAAGCTGGACCAGACGGAAGCCGGCTTCGCTCAGGATTGCGGTCGGCCGCCCGCCCGAGACGAGCGTCACCTCGTGGCCGGCAGCGGCCAGCGCCCGGCCGATCGCCGCCGCGCGGGTCAGGTGGCCGGCCCCAAGAAGATGAGTGACCGCGATCAGAACCCGCAGGCTCATGACGCGGCTCTGGTCCCAATAAGAGGCTGAAGGGCGTCGCCGAGGATCCGCGCGGCGCGATCGAGGCTGCGCGCCTCCCGGACGAAACGCCGGGCCGCCTCTCCCATCGCGGCGCGACGCAAGGGATCGGCCAGGAGGGATGCGACACCCTCGCCAAGAGCCGCCGCATTGCCGGGCTCGGCCAGGAGGCCAGTGGTGCCGTCGACCACAACGTCGGGGACCCCGCCGAAGCGGCCGGCCACGACCGGGCAGCCATGCGCCTGCGCCTCGAGGAGGACCATGCCATAGGCCTCGTTCACGGCCGGCCAGACGAGGAGGTCTGCCTCGGTGTAGGCCACGGCGAGATCCGCTCCCTCGAGCCGACCGCGCAACGCCACGCGGGCGCCGAATGGAGCGAGGATCCGCTCGACCTCCGGGCGTGCCGGGCCATCTCCGACGACGTCTATGAGCCAGGGGAGGTTCTGGATCCGGGCAAGCGCCTCGGCGAGCAGGCGAAAGGAGGCGAGCTTGTCGCCATCCCGCATCATGGCGACGGCGAGGAGCCGGGGAGGGCGCTCCTCCCCGGTTCGGCCGGGAGCAATGGCGAAGGCGTCCGGATCCATGAAGGGCGGCAGGTTCACTAGGGCCTGCCCGGGCCGGGCGGCGCGCTCCAGGCAGGCCCGGTCATGGCGCGTCATGACGAACAGCATGTCGGCGCGGTCGATCGCCCTCTCGGCGGCGGCGTGGCCGGCGGCATGGGTACCATGC
>JAFAEL010000187.1 GCA_023423995.1 Pseudomonadota bacterium
CGGTTGACGCCGACGACGACCTGCTCGCCCACCTCGACGCGCGCGATGCGCTCGGCATTCGATTCGACCAGCGCCCGCTTCAGCAGCCCCGTCTCGACCGCAGCGATGGCGCCCCCGATCGCGTCCACCCGGGCGAGCTCGGCCCTGGCCTCCGCCTTCAGCCGCTCGACTTTCTCCTCCATCACCTTCGAGCCGTCGAACAGGTCGTCATGCTCCAGGAGGTCCGTCTCGAAGGCGAGGATCTGCTGCATTCGCAGCGACCATTGCTGGTCCCATGATCGCGGCAGGCCCAGCGCCTCGTTCCAGGCGGGGAGCTGAACGGCCCTCGCACGCGCCTTTTTGGACAGGGTCACGGCCAGCATCTCGATGAGGATGCGGTGGACGTTGTTCTCCGGCTGCTGCTCCGTGAGGCCGAGTGAGTTCACCTGGACGCCGTAGCGGAACATACGCTTCTTCGGGTCCGCGATGCCGTAGCGGTCGCGCGTGATCTCGTCCCATAGCTCGGCGAAGGCCCGCATCTTCGCGATCTCGGTCACGAAGCGGAGCCCGGCATTCACGAAGAAGGAAATGCGGCCGACGACGTCGGCGAAGCCGGCCTCGTCCACCTCGCCCGAGGCCTTCACCGTGTCCAGGACGGCGATCGCGGTTGCGAGCGCGAAGGCGAGTTCCTGGACCGGCGTCGCCCCCGCCTCCTGCAGGTGGTAGGAGCAGACGTTCATCGGGTTCCACTTCGGCACCTCGCGGGTCGTGAACAGGATCACGTCCTTGGTCAGCCGCATGGAGGGCTCGGGCGGGAACACGTAGGTGCCCCGCGACAGGTATTCCTTGATGATGTCGTTCTGGGTCGTGCCCTGGAGCGCGGCGAGTGGGGCGCCCTGCTCTTCCGCGACGGCCAAGTAGAGCGCCAGCAGCCAGGCTGCCGGCGCGTTGATCGTCATGGACGTGTTCATCTGCGCGAGCGGGATGCCGTCGAACAGCGCCCGCATGTCGCCGATATGCGCGATGGAGACGCCGACCTTCCCGACCTCGCCGCGAGCGAGTTCGTGGTCAGGGTCGTATCCCGTCTGGGTCGGGAGATCGAAGGCAATGGAGAGGCCGGTCTGCCCCTTCGCGAGATTGCGGCGATAGAGCGCGTTCGAATCCGCGGCCGTAGAGTGGCCCGCGTAGGTGCGGAACAGCCAGGGCTTGTCCCGGCGCATCTCTGTGGTCATCGGTCGCTCCCTCCGCCCTATCATGCTGCACCGCATCCATAACGGAAGTCCTGCACAGGTCTATGCGGGATCCGCCGGCGCCTTGACCTTCGGGGCGCCGAGGCAGATACGGGCCGACGGGAGACCCCTCCCCACCGAGGGGCGCCCATCTGGAAGGATGGACTACATATGGCCACGATGCCCGTCACGCGTCCCGCGGATCGCCCGCGCACGCCCTTTTTCTCCTCCGGCCCCTGCGCGAAGCGCCCCGGATGGACACCCGAAGCTCTGAGCGACGCGCCCCTCGGCCGCTCGCACCGTGCCAAGGTCGGCAAGGCTAAGCTGAAGCTCGCCATCGACCTCACCCGCGAAGTGCTGCAGGTCCCGGCCGATTACCGCATCGGCATCGTGCCCGCCTCCGATACCGGTGCCGTCGAGATGGCGCTCTGGTCCCTGCTCGGAGCGCGCCCGGTCGACCTTCTCGCCTGGGAAAGCTTCGGCGAAGGTTGGGTGACGGACGTCGTCAAGCAGTTGAAGCTCACCGACGCCCGCGTGATCAAGTCCGCCTATGGCGAGTTGCCGGATCTCCGCGAGGTCAACGCGAGCTCGCGCGACGTCATATTCACCTGGAACGGCACGACCTCGGGCGTTCGCGTGCCGAATGCGGACTGGATCGCAGCCGATCGTGAAGGCCTGACGATCTGCGACGCGACCTCGGCCGCCTTCTCGCAGCGGCTCGACTGGCCGAAGCTCGATGTCGTCACCTTCTCCTGGCAGAAGGCGCTCGGCGGCGAGGCCGCGCACGGCATGCTGATCCTCTCGCCGCGGGCCGTCGCACGGCTCGAGAGCTATACCCCCGCCTGGCCGCTGCCGAAGATCTTCCGCATGACGAAGGGCGGCAAGCTCATCGAGGGCATCTTCGAGGGCGAAACCATCAACACGCCCTCGATGCTCTGCGTGGAGGACTACATCGACGCGCTGACCTGGGCGAAGGCCGAGGGCGGCCTCGACGGGCTGGTGGCCCGCTCGGACCGGAACGCGAAGGTGATCCTCGACTGGGTCGCCCGCACGCCGTGGATCGCCAACCTCGCCAAATCCCCCGAGATCGCGTCCAACACGAGCGTCTGCCTCGTGATCGCGGACCCGGAGGTGGTTGCGAAGGGCAAGGACGTCGTCGCATCCGTCGCCAAAGGGATTGCATCCGCGCTGGAGAAGGAAGGCGTGGCTTTCGATATCGGCTCCTACCGCGATGCTCCGGCAGGCCTGCGTATCTGGTGCGGGGCGACGGTCGAGACCTCGGACCTCAAGGCGCTCACGCCGTGGCTCGACTGGGCCTTCGCTCAGGAAAAAGCGAAGCTTCTCGCCCAGGCCGCCTGAGCCATGACGGACGAGATCGGGTCCGACGGCTTCGCCCCGCAGAACGAGCTCGAGGTCGAGCTCGTGCGCGCCGCGCACGAGCCGGCTTACCGAGACGCTTTCCTGCGCGAACTCCTGAATTCGGAGGTGTGCCTGGCGCTCCTGCCCGCGAACGGCCGCATCGAGGTCGGGGCGAACGGGCAGGCGGTCGTTCCGCCTGACGTCCGGCTCGAGCTCGAGCCGGTCGTGCAGGATGGCACGACTTACCTTCCGATCTTCTCGGCCCCGATCCGGGCCCAGGCGCACTACAAGGCGGACCATTTCATCGCGACCGACAAGGTCCGCGACCTCTTCCTGCGTCATCCGGGCACCGAGTTCGTCCTCAATCCGGGCTCCGATTACGGGGTCCTCCTGCTCCGCAGCGACGTCGAGGCGATGCTGCGGGGCGACCTCACCGCACACTGACATCCGCCCCGTTCATCCCGGCGCAAGCCGGGATCCAGGCCCAATCTTGGACCCCGGCCTGCGCCGGGGTGAGCGGCGGCCAGCCTGGAGCCTTCCATGCCCCGCGTTCTCATTTCCGACGCCCTGTCCCCGGCCGCCGTCCAGATCTTCAAGGACCGCGGCGTCGAGGTCGATTTCCAGCCCGATCTCGGCAAGGACAAGGACCGCCTCGCGGCCGTCATCGGCCAGTATGACGGCCTGGCGATCCGCTCCGCCACCAAGGTCACGGCCAAGATCCTGGAGCAGGCGAGCGCCCTGAAGGTGATCGGTCGCGCCGGCATCGGGGTCGACAACGTGGACATCCCGGCCGCGACCGCCCGCGGCGTGATCGTCATGAACACGCCCTTCGGCAACTCGATCACGACGGCCGAGCACGCGATCGCCATGATGTTCGCGCTCGCCCGCGAAATCCCGGCCGCCGACGCCTCCACGCAGGCCGGCAAGTGGGAGAAGAACCGCTTCATGGGCGTGGAGATCACGGGCAAGACACTCGGGATCATCGGCTGCGGCAATATCGGAGCGATCGTCGCCGACCGCGCGCAGGGCCTGCATATGCGGGTGATCGCCTTTGATCCCTTCCTGTCACCGGAGCGGGCCCTCGATCTCGGGGTCGAGAAGGTGGAACTGCCCGAGCTGCTCGCCCGGGCGGACATCATCACCCTGCACACCCCGCTCACGGAGAAGACCCGCAACATCCTCTCGGCGGAGGCGCTTGCCCGCACCAAGAAGGGGGTGCGTATCGTGAACTGCGCGCGCGGCGGCCTCGTGGATGAGGCGGCATTGAGGGCCGCCCTCGATTCCGGCCATGTCGCCGGCGCCGCCTTCGACGTCTTCTCGACCGAACCCGCGACGGAGAACCCGCTCTTCGGCCACCCGCACGTGGTCTGCACGCCGCATCTCGGGGCCGCGACCAGCGAAGCTCAGGAGAACGTCGCTCTCCAGGTCGCCGAGCAGATGTCGGATTATCTCATCAAGGGTGCGATCCAGAACGCGGTGAACTTCCCGTCGATCACCGCCGAGGAAGCGCCGAAGCTTCGCCCGTTCATCGCCCTGTCCGAAAAGCTCGGATCGTTCGCCGGCCAGCTCACGGAGACAGGCCTGAAGCTCGTCCGCGTCACCTATCAGGGCGAGGTCGCCGGGATGAAGACAAAGGCACTGACGAGTTCGGCCGTGGCCGGCCTGCTGCGCCCGATGCTGGCGGAGGTGAACGTGGTCTCCGCTCCCTCCGTCGCCAAGGAACGCGGTATCGTCGTCGAGGAAGTGACGCGCGAGCAGGACGGCGACTATGATTCCCTCGTGACCGTCACGGTCGTCACGGAGAAGCAGGAACGCTCGGTGTCGGGCACCATCTTCGCCGACGGGAAGCCGCGCATCGTCGACGTAAAGGGCCTGAAGGTCGATGCCGAGTTCGCGCCGTCGCTGATCTACGTCTCGAACGAGGACAAGCCGGGCTTCATCGGCCGCTTCGCAACGACGCTCGGCGATGCGGGCGTGAACATCGCCACCTTCGCGCTCGGCCGCGACCAGCCGGGCGGCTCGGCGATCGCGCTGGTGGAGGTGGACGGCGAGGTCCCGCCCGAGGTGCTGGCCCGCATCCAGACCATCCCGGGGGTCAAGCAGGCCAAGCCGCTCAGGTTCTGAGCGGCCTCATCGAGCCCCGCTTAAGGC
>JAFAEL010000090.1 GCA_023423995.1 Pseudomonadota bacterium
TCGACGAGCGCCAGCGCGAGGTGCTCCTTCGCGAGCAGATGGCGGCTATCCAGCGCCAGCTCGGGGAGGGCGAGGAGGGCAAGGCGCAGGAAATCGCCGAGCTGAACGCCGCGATCGCCAAGGCGAACATGCCCGAGGAGGTGGACCAGGCCGCCCGCAAGGAGGTGCGCCGCCTCGAGCGGATGCCCGAGGCCGCGGCCGAGTACGGCATGATCCGCACCTATCTCGACTGGCTGATCGAACTCCCCTGGGCGCTCCCGGAGGAGAAGCCCATCGACATCGCGGAGGCGCGCCGGATCCTCGATGCCGACCATTTCGGGCTCGAGAAGATCAAGAGCCGCATCGTCGAGTTCCTGGCCGTCCGGAAGCTCGCCCCGAACGGCAAGGCGCCGATCCTCTGTTTCGTCGGCCCGCCGGGGGTCGGCAAGACCTCGCTCGGCCAGTCCATCGCACGGGCGATGGACCGGAAGTTCGTGCGCGTCAGCCTCGGCGGCGTGCATGACGAGGCCGAGATCCGCGGCCACAGGCGGACCTATATCGGCGCGCTGCCGGGCAACATCATCCAGGGCATCCGGAAGGCCGGCACCCGGAATTGCGTGATGATGCTCGACGAGATCGACAAGATGGGAGCCGGCATACAGGGCGATCCCTCCGCCGCCATGCTGGAGGTGCTCGACCCCGAGCAGAACGGGACCTTCCGGGACAATTACCTGGGCGTGCCGTTCGACCTATCGCGCGTGGTGTTCATCGCCACCGCCAACATGCTCGACACCATCCCGGGCCCGCTGCGGGACCGCATGGAGATCATCAGCCTCGCCGGCTACACGGAGGGCGAGAAGCTGCAGATCGCCAGGCGCTACCTCGTCGCGCGCCAGCTCGAGGCGAACGGCCTCAAGCCCGAGCAGGTCAGCCTGAGCGACGACGTGCTGCTCGCCGTCATCCGCTCCTACACGCGGGAGGCCGGCGTGCGCGGGCTCGAGCGCGAGATCGGCCGCATCCTGCGGAACGCGGCCGTGCGGATCGCCGAGGGCAGCGCCACGGAGGTCCCGATCGGGCTCGACGACCTCACGACGATCCTCGGCCCCCCGCGTTTCGAGAACGAGGTGGCCATGCGCACCAGCGTGCCGGGTGTCGCGACCGGGCTCGCCTGGACGCCGGTCGGCGGCGATATCCTCTTCATCGAGGCGACCCGTTCGGCCGGAAAGGGCGCGTTCACGCTCACGGGCCAGCTCGGGGACGTGATGCGGGAGAGCGCCCAGGCGGCCCTCAGCCTCGTCAAGAACCGCGCGGTGTCGCTGGGAATCGACCCCGGGAGCTTCGAGAAGACGGACATCCACGTCCACATTCCCGCGGGCGCGATTCCGAAGGACGGGCCGAGCGCGGGCGTCGCCATGTTCATGGCGCTCGTCTCGCTCCTGACCGGGCGCACGATCCGCAGCGACACGGCCATGACGGGCGAGATCAGCCTCCGGGGGCTCGTCCTGCCGGTCGGCGGGATCAAGGAAAAGGTCGTGGCCGCCCAGGCCTCGGGCATCACGCGCGTGATGCTGCCCGCCCGGAACCGGCGCGACTTCGAGGAGATCCCGGAGGAGGTGCGGAACCGGCTGGAATTCATCTGGCTGGAGCGGGCCGAGGATGCCGTCCAGGCGGCCCTGGACCCGGTCGGCGTCGCCTCGGCGGCTTAGGCGCGGGTCGGCTCCAGGCCGGGGGGCGGTGAGCGATCGGGCTCAGCCCGGCGGCCGGTCTAGATCGGCCGCGAGGCCGATATCCGCGTCCGGTGCTCTCACCGCGGCCCGGGCGAGGATGCGATCCAGCATCTGCTCGTAGATGGGCCTGCCGCCGAGCCATTGCGCCACGAGGCTGGCCGCGAGCGTGGCGGTCAGCATCGGCAGGATGAGCGCGGAGGCGGTCGTGATCTCCAGCACGAGCACCACTCCGACGGCGGGCGAGCGCACCGACGCGCTGAACAGCGCGGCCATGGCGACCACCCCGAAGGAGATGGGCGTGAGGCCGAGGCCGGAGAACATTTCGGGCATTGCCGCTTGCGCGAGCACGCCGAAGGCCAGGCCGAGACAGGCCGCGAGGCTCAGAAGGGGTGCGAAGATCCCTCCGGGCGTGCCGACGGAATAGCTGCTCACCGAGGTCACGAGGCGGGCCCCGGCCAGCATCAGCAGGACGGCCGCGCCCGGGGTGGCGAGGGCGAGCTCCGCTATCACACTCTCCCCGCCCGTCGCGGCGTGGGGCACTGTGACCAGCAGCGCGCCCACGGCCAAGCCCACGACGCTCGGCCACAGGTAGGGCGCGCGCTTCTGCCAGGCGGCGGCGAAATCCAGCATCCGCATGATGCACAGGTTGAAGAGGACCCCGACGCCGCCCAGGAGGGCGCCCATCAGCGCGAAGGCCGGTAGGGAAGCCAGTCCCGCCTCGCCCGCGCTCATCGGCAGATCCGGCCGCGCGCCAGCGATGAGTTGTGTCACGGCCGTCCCGGTAATCGCCGCGGCGAAGACCCCCATGTAGGTGCGGAACGTGTAGGGAAACTCCTTGCGGGTTTCCTCGATGATGAACAGCACGGCCGACATCGGGGCATTGAACGCGCAGGCGAGACCTGCGGCGCCACCCGCAGCCAGCAGCGCCCGCCTGTCGACGCCGGTCACGCCGCACATATCGGACGCGGCGAGCGCCGCCGAGCCGCCCATGTGGATCGTCGGTCCTTCGCGCCCGAGGACCAGTCCCGAGCCGATCGCGGCAATGCCCGCGAAGAATTTCACCGGCAGCACGCGCTGCCAATGCACATGTCGCAAACCCTGGACGGCGCCCTCGATCTCGGGGACGCCGCTCCCGCTGGCCTCCGGGGCGAAGCGCCGAGTGATGAAAACGGCGAATATGGTCGCCGTCATGGTGATACCGGCGCTTGCCGCGATCAGGCGCCAGCCCTCGGCATGGCGCGCCAGCCAGGCCGGCCACTGGATTACCTGGTCTATGACGACATGGAACAGGCCGCCGAACACGCCGGTGAGCGCGCCGGCGAGCAGGGCCACGGCGACGAAGCGCGCCTGGTACAAGGGCGTGTCGAGCGGGTCTGATCCGTTCATCGGCGCTCCTTCAGCCCCTGCGCGTCTGCGGCCCGGGCAAAGTGCAAACATGCGCGCCGGCCAGATCGTCCACGTCAAGCCTTGAAATCTCACGGCTCTGTACTCTCTCGTACGGTGAATAAACCAGACGATGCGCGCTACTTCGTAGGAGTTGACGACCGAAGAATTATGAAGACGGTGGCCTCATGTGATCCGCTCGGCTGAATTGTCTGAAGCACTCAAAATCCTGACCAGCAGGAGAGATACGTCTAGCGACGAAACGCGCTCGCTCCTGCTTTGGACGACCGGAAGAACAATTCGCCATCACCCTTGATGACCGCATCGCGCGGAACTGGAGGCTGCCATGGGATGGAGGGGGACGACCTCGGCTGCGAATGTCGGCAGGACAGGTGTGATGCTCGCGATGTTGTCCGGCGCAGCCCTCGCATTGACGGGGTGCATGACCCCTCAGGAAAGGGTGGAGCAGAAGGCGGACGATCTCGCCGCTGCCGGCTTCCTTGTCCGGCCGGCCAATACGCCCGAGCGCCAGGCGATGCTGCGTCGCTTGCCGCCGCATCGCTTTGTCATGAGTTCGAGGGGCGGCACGGTGACCTATGTCTGGGCGGATCCGACAGTCTGCAGGTGCCTCTATGTCGGAGACCAGACCGCCTACGATCAGTACCGCTATGCCGCGAGGCAGCAGAGGCTGGCCAACGAGCGCCTGCTGACGGCCCAGCTCTATTCGGACGCGAGCTGGGACTGGGGGGCCTGGGGTCCTTGGGGACCGGGCTGGGGGCCGGGGCTCGGGATCGGCTTCGGCTGGTAAGGCGCGGCTCTCGGGCTTAGCCCCTTCATCGTCTGCGAAGGTCGAGGCCGCACGCGCGGGGTTGCGCGGTCAGGGCTCCATACTGCCGCCCGCGCCGACGGATCGTACGGCCGCCGCGTCCATCCGTGGAAGACGCGCGCATGTCTGAGGGGGCGAGGCCGGACGGATCGGCTTCTCAGTCGCCAGGGCAAGTGAACCGCTAGGCATGCCGCGGCCTCCGCGGGTCGAAAAGGGGATCCTCCACCGCGGCGCCGCCGACGGTGAAACCGCCACTCCGCAGGGTAGTACCTCGCAAAGCAGCTTTCGATGGGAAGCAGGCTTTAATTATTGCAATTCATTCGCAATTGCATCATACGGACGGCGCGTTCGCCAGATGCTCCTGCGACTGAATTGCAGGAGGCGAGGTGGGGCCGTGCCGTCGGGTTCCCGTGCGACGGCGCGCCGAGTCGTCCTTCGGAGTCGTGATGAGCCGCCCCCCGTCCAACCGTCGATCGCGCCTGCCTGCCGGGTGCACCGTGGGGTGCCTGGGCCTGGCCCTGGCCTCGTTCCTTGCGAGCGCCGCCGGTCCGCGGGCCCAGACGGGCGTCGCGCAGTCCGAGCCCGGCTTGTTCGAGCGCGAGCGGCTCACTGGCGATTGGGGAGGCGCGCGCACCCAGCTGGAGGATGGAGGCGTCACCCTGGGCCTGACGGCGACGGGTGACGTGTCGATCAACCCCGCAGGTGGATTGCGGCGGGGCAGGGGGTTTTCCGGCCTGCTCCAGCTCGGCGCCGATTTCGACCTGGAGAAGCTCGCCGGCTGGACGGGCGGCGGCATCCATGCCGGGGCCTTCTTCATCGGTGGCCGGGGCCTGTCCGGCAAGTTCCTCGGCAACCTGATGCCGATCTCGAACGTCGAATCCGATCCGGCCGAGCGGCTGGCGGAGCTCTACTTCATGCAGACGCTCTTCGATGGCCGGCTTTCCTTCAAGATCGGCCAGATCGCCGCCGACGGCGAATTCGCCACGAGCGAGACCGCGGGGCTGTTCGTGAATTCCGCCTTCGGCTGGCCGGGGCTCAACGGCATCGTCCTGCCGGGCGGCGGGCCGGCCTATCCGGTGCCCGCGCCGGGTGCCCGGATCGCCTTCAAGCCTGAGGCGTCTTGGACGCTGCAGGCGGGCATCTTCGGCGGCAACCCGCTCGGCCGCCACGGCAGGAACACGAACGGCCTGAGCTTCCCGCTCGACCAGGGTGCCTTCGCCATCGCGGAGGCGGCCTACACGCATGATTTCGGCGAAGGCATCACGGGAACCTACAAGCTCGGCGGCTGGTACAATTCGCGCCGCTTCGACGATTTGCGGATCGCCGCGAACGGCCTGCCGCTGGCCGATCCGGATTCCGAGGCGGATCCGCGCCGACACCGCGGCAACTTCGCCCTGTACGGCGTCGTCGACCAGGTTCTCTGGGCTTCACCCGACATTGAAGCGACGGGCCGGAGCCTCGCGGCCTTCGCCCGCGTCGTGGTCGCGCCCGAGAGGGACAGGAGCCATGTCGACGTCTACGCCGATGCCGGCGTGACCTATACGGGGCTTCTGCCCGGCCGGAGGAACGATGTCGTCGGCATCGCGGTTGCCTATGCCAGTGTCAGCCCGAGCCTTCGCCAATTCGATCGCGACGCCCTTCGCTTCTCCGGCGAGCCCGGGCCGGTACGCTCCTCGGAAGTCGTGATCGAGGCTTCCTACCAGGCGCTGGTCGCGCCCTGGCTGAAGGTCCAGCCCTTCGCGCAATGGATCGTCCGCCCTGGTGGCGGCGAGCCCGATCCGGAGGCGCCGTGGCAGAGGATCCAGGACGCCACCGTGCTCGGCATGCGCAGCGTTTCGGTGTTCTGAAGGAAAGCGGGCGGGGCGCCGAACTCCGCCTCCAAGTTGCGATTCAGTCGCGCTTGCAAACCCAAGTGTCTTCGGCGATCATGCAAATTGCGATCAGTTCTCAATAAGGTGTCTTGATGCTCGACAGAATGAGGCGGTCGGTCCTGGCCGGGATGATGGGAGCGGCCTTCGCGGCCACGCTGGCGCTCCCGGCGGCGGCGCAGGAGAAGTTCAAGGCGGTCACGACCTTCACGGTCATCGCCGACATCGCCAGGAACGTCGCGGGCGATGCGGCCGTCGTGGAATCGATCACCAAGCCCGGGGCGGAGATCCACAATTACCAGCCGACGCCCGGCGACATCAAACGCGCGCAGGGTGCGCAGCTCATCTTCTGGAACGGGCTCAATCTCGAGCTGTGGTTCGAGAAATTCTTCCAGAACCTGAAGAATGTGCCGAGCGTGGTGGTCTCCGATGGGATCGAGCCGATGGGCATCGCGGAGGGCCCCTATACGGGCAAGCCCAACCCGCACGCCTGGATGTCGCCATCGGCGGCGCTGATCTATGTCGACAACATCCGCGATGCTTTCGTGAAGCACGACCCCAAGAACGCGGAGGCCTACAAGGCCAATGCCGAGGCCTACAAGGCGAAGATCCGGGCCGTGATCGATCCGATCAAGGCCGAACTCGCCAAGCTTCCGGAGCAGAAGCGCTGGCTGGTGTCGAGCGAGGGGGCCTTCTCCTATCTGGCGCGCGACTTCGGCCTGAAGGAGCTCTATCTCTGGCCGATCAATGCCGACCAGCAGGGCACGCCGCAGCAGATCCGGAAGGTGATCGACGCGGTTCGCAAGAACAAGATCACCGTCGTGTTCTCGGAGAGCACCGTCTCCCCCGATCCCGCCAAGCAGATCGCGCGCGAGACCGGCGCCCGGTATGGCGGCGTCCTCTACGTCGACTCGCTGACGGAGGCCGACGGCGAAGTCCCGACCTATATCGATCTGCTCCGCGTCACCTCGCACACGATCGCGGAAGGCCTGTCCCGGTGACGGCAGCCGCCGGCAACCTTGCTCGCCCCGCATCTTCGGATGCGGGGCCCGGCATTGCGGCGACGGGCGCGACCGTCACCTATCGCAACGGGCACACGGCCCTCAGCGACGCGACCTTCGCGATCCCGCAGGGCAGCATCGCGGCCCTGGTCGGCGTCAACGGCTCGGGCAAGTCGACCCTCTTCAAGGCGATCATGGGCTTCGTCCGCCTCGCCAGGGGCGAGATCAGGGTGCTCGGCATGCCTGTCGCGGAGGCCCTGCGCAAAGGCCACGTCGCCTATGTGCCGCAAGCGGAAGAGGTCGACTGGAACTTCCCGGTTCTGGTCGAGGACGTCGTGATGATGGGGCGCTACGGCCATATGGGCATGATGCGCATCCCGAAGGCGGCCGACCGGGAGGCCGTCTCGAAGGCGCTCGCCCGCGTCGGCATGGGCGAGTTCCGCAAGCGCCAGATCGGCGAACTCTCCGGCGGCCAGAAAAAGCGCGTCTTCCTCGCGCGCGCCCTGGCGCAGGACGGGTGGGCGATCCTGCTCGACGAGCCCTTCACGGGGGTGGACGTGAAGACCGAGGAGCAGATCATCGCGCTGCTGCGCGAATTGCGCGACGAAGGCCGCGTCATCCTGGTCTCCACGCACAATCTCGGCTCGGTGCCGGAGTTCTGCGACCGGACCATCCTGATCAAGCGCACGGTCCTGGCCTACGGCCCGACGGTCGAGACCTTCACGCAGGCCAACCTCGAACAGGCCTTCGGGGGCGTGCTCAGGCACTTCGTCCTCAACGAGGCGCAGAACGGCAAGCCGATACCGGTCGGCGTCTTCTCGGATGACGAGCGCCCGCTCGTCCTCCACGACGGCAGGGCCACGGCCCAGGGTCCCGAAGACGGTCGCAGGCCAGCCCAACAATGACCGGTCTGCTCGAGCCCTTCACCTACAGCTACATGCTGAATGCCATGTGGGTCTCTGCCCTCGTCGGCGGCGTGTGCGCCTTCCTGTCCTGCTATCTCATGCTGAAGGGCTGGTCGCTGATCGGCGACGCGCTCTCGCACGCGATCGTGCCGGGCGTCGCCGGGGCCTACATGCTGGGGCTGCCCTTCTCGATCGGGGCCTTCTTTTCCGGTGGGCTCGCGGCCGCCGCCATGCTGTTTCTCAACCAGCGCACCAAGCTGAGGGAGGACGCGATCATCGGCCTGATCTTCTCGGCTTTCTTCGGGCTCGGCCTGTTCATGGTCTCGCTCTCGCCCACCTCCGTGAACATCCAGACCATCGTGCTCGGCAACATCCTCGCGATCACGCCCGGCGACACGCTCCAGCTCGCCATCATCGGCTTCGTTTCGCTGGTCATCCTGCTGGCCAAGTGGAAGGACCTGATGGTCACGTTCTTCGACGAGAGCCATGCGCGCTCGATCGGCCTCAACCCGACGGCCCTGAAGATCATGTTCTTCACGCTGCTGTCGGCGTCCACGGTCGCGGCGCTGCAGACGGTCGGTGCGTTCCTCGTCATCTGCATGGTGGTGACGCCCGGCGCGACCGCGTACCTGCTGACGGATCGCTTCCCGCGCCTCCTCGCCATCGCGGTGGCGATCGGGTCCGTCACCAGCTTCGCCGGCGCCTATGCGAGCTACTTCCTCGACGGCGCGACCGGCGGCATCATCGTTTGCCTCCAGACCCTGATCTTCCTGATCGCGTTCCTGTTCGCTCCCAAGCACGGGATGCTGGCCGCGCGCCGCCGCGCTGCGCTGGCCCTGGAGGCGGGACTATGAACGTCGTCGATACGCTCCTCGGCCCCTTCCAGTTCGGGTTCATGGTCAATGCGCTGATCATCTCGGTGCTGGTCGCGATCCCGACGGCGCTGCTCTCCTGCTTCCTGGTCCTCAAGGGCTGGTCGCTGATGGGCGACGCCATCTCGCATGCCGTGTTCCCGGGTGTGGTCATCGCCTATATCGTGGGCTTCCCCTACGCGGTCGGCGCCTTCGCGGCCGGCATGCTCTGCGCCGTCGCGACCGGGTTCCTGACGGACAATTCCCGGATCAAGCAGGACACCGTGATGGGCGTCGTGTTCTCGGGCATGTTCGGCCTCGGCCTCGTCCTCTACGTCAAGATCCAGTCGGACGTGCACCTCGACCACATCCTGTTCGGCGACATGCTCGGCGTCTCCTGGCGCGACCTCCTCGGATCCGCCCTCGTCGCCGCGATCACGGCGGGCGTAATCGGCGTCAAATGGAAGGATTTCCTTCTGCATGCCTTCGATCCCGCGCAGGCCTGGGCGGTCGGCCTGCGCGTGAACCTGCTGCATTACGGCCTGCTCTGCCTCATCTCCCTGACGATCGTCGGCGCGCTGCAGGCCGTGGGCCTGATCCTCGCCATTGCCATGCTCATCGCGCCAGGGGCGATCGCCTTCCTGCTCACGAGGACCTTCAGCACGATGCTGATCCTGGCGACAATCATCGCGGCGGCGGGCTCGTTCCTCGGCGTCTACCTATCGTTCTTCATCGACAGCGCACCGGCGCCGACCATCGTCGTCCTGCTCTCGATCGTGTTCGTGGTGGCCTTCCTCTACAGCACGCGCCAGGCCGCGAGGGCGGAGACGGGGGAGGTGGCCGGCGCCCCTTAGGCAGGGTCCGCGCCGGTCGCACGAGCCCCGGCTTAAGGCCGTGATCAGCCCTTGGGCTTCTTCGCCTTGCGGACGAAGATCTCGAGGCGATGGCTGACGATCTCGTAGCCGTGGCGCCGCGCGATCTCCTCCTGGAGTTCCTCGATCGCTTCCGAATGGAACTCGGTCACCTTGCCGGTATCGACATCGATCAGGTGGTCGTGGTGGGCATGGTCCGCCGTCTCGAACCGTCCTCGGCCGTCGCCGAAGGCATGGCGGGCCGCGATGCCGTTCTCCTCGAACAGCTTCATCGTCCGGTAGACGGTGGCGATAGCGATCTTCGGATCGATGGCCGTCGCGCGCCGATGCAGTTCCACCACGTCGGGATGGTCGTCCGCCTGCGCGAGCACGCTGACGATCACCCGCCTGGGACCCGTGACTCGCAGCCCCTTCTCGCGGCAGAGCCGTTCCAGCGTCTCGGTCGCACTCCTGACGCCCTTGTTCTTGTCGCGACGCATGCGCACTCCGCAAATCGCCTCGGGCGGACGATATCGATTCCACCTGGCGATGATACCTCATCGATCCGGCACCCGCGTGGACCTCCAACGGGCGCGCTCGGGTAGCGGGATAAGCGCTCGGGGCGCCGCACGAAAGCATCGACTTCCGCGGCGCGCCGATCCAACGCCGGCTGAATGCGGGCCCGCGAATCCGGATCGCTGGGAGCGAGCCCGTCCGGCTGCCGGTGAGCCCCGCTTCTCGGTCCGAGCCGTTGGCGATCGCGGCAATCCGGATTTGTACGAAAGGGGTCGCTACGCCGAGGCTATGGCAAGCAACGGGCGATCATAGGATCGCTTTCAAGAGTTCAGTCGGCTCTGTTTTCTTGATTGTGCGTACCAAGACGGTCCTGGAATTGTAAGAAACGGAGTGCCGCATCATGCATTGATCGGCATGAGTGTTTGCAGATTCATCGCGCCATTCGCGCTGATCGTTTGGGTTGTCCCGGCTTCGGTGAACGCTCACGAGAGGCCGCGGTACAATACCTGCCTCTCCCTCGACCGGTACGGTCGCCCGATCCCGAACCCGAACGCCTCCTTCGTCTGCAACCAGATCGAGTTTCAGCGCCAGGATTGCGAGAACCTGCGGCGCGAGATGTCGCCGGTCCGGGTGCCGGTGATGAACTACATGCACTGCTTCGGCTTCACGCCTTGGGACGTCCGCGCAGGACCGAGCGGTCCGCCGGACGATGGCGCCGACCAGAAGGTCGGAGGCAGCAACGGCGCCTCGCCCTGACAGGACCGACGGTTTCAATCGCAACCAGATGGCCGAGGATCGAGGCCCGATCCGCTTCCCGGTAGGCTTGAGCTGAATATGCAGACCGGCTCCTATTGAAGTCGGGGGTGGCAAGCGGTGACATCCCCTCGACAACGGAGCGGACCATGAAGCTCAGCGCGCGCAACAGGCTTAAGGGCAAGATCGTCGAGGTCAGGAAGGGCCAGACTACGGCGCATGTGCGGATCGACGTCAACGGTACCGTCGTGACGGCTGCGATCACGAACGAGGCGGTCGACGAGCTCGGCCTGAAGGTCGGGATGGATGCCTATGCGGTGGTGAAGGCCTCCGACGTCATGGTCGGCGTCGACTAGGTCGCGCGCATGTCCCTGTTCGACCGCCGGGCCGTCCTCGGCGGCTTGGCTGCGGCGCTCGCCGCCAACCCGGTTCGCGCGGCCGCGGAACCGATCACGGACGCGACCGGCAGGCCGATCGCCCGCCCGGCCACGCTCGGCCGCGTCTTTCCCGCCGGCCCGCCGGCCGCGATCCTGCTCTACACGCTGGCGCCCGACCTGCTGCTCGGCTGGCCCCGCGCGAACCGGGCCGAGGAACGCGAGTTCCTGCTGCCCGATATCGGCAGCCGCCCGGAGATCGGCCGGATCACGGGACGCGGCAACAGCGCCAATCTCGAAGCCGTGCTCGCCGCGAAGCCGGACCTGATCATCGATGTCGGCTCGACCGCTCCGACCTATGTGTCGCTCGCGGAGCGGGTGCAGGGCCAGACCGGCATCCCCTACGCGCTCCTGGACGGCACGCTCGCCCGAACCGCCGAAACATACCGCACGCTCGGCCGGCTCGTCGGGCGCGAACAGGAGGCTGCCGAGAGGGCCGCCTACGCCGAACGGCTTCTGGCGCGGATCGCTGCGCGTGTCGCGAGCGTGCCACCGGGCAGGCGACCCCGAATCTATTACGCCCGCGGCCCGCGCGGGCTGGAGACGGGACGCGGCGGCTCCATCAATGTCGAAAGCCTGGACCTGCTCGGGGCCGTGAACGTCGCCGGTGCGACCGGAGGCGGGCTCGCCACCGTATCGCTCGAGCAGGTTCTCGCCTGGGACCCGGAGGTGATCGTCACCATCGACCGGGATTTCGCCGCCGCCGTGCGCCAGGATCCGGCCTGGGCCTCCATCAAGGCCGTGCGCGAGGGGCGGGTGCACCTGTCGCCGAAGCTTCCCTTCGGCTGGGTGGATTTCCCGCCATCGGTCAACCGCCTGATCGGGCTCACCTGGCTCGGCAAGCTCCTCTATCCCGCGCTGTTCCCCGAGGACCTGGCGGCGGAAACGCGGGAGTTCTACCGGCGCTTCTACCACGTGATGCCGACCGACGAGGGGATCGCCCGGGTTCTGGCCGGCCGCGGATGAAGGTGCGGTCCGCCGTTCTCGGCCCGGCGCTGGCGCTCGGCGTGCTGCTCGCCGGGATCGCGCTCGCCTTCTCGGTCGGGCGCTATCCCGTAACGCCGGGGGAGCTTCTCCGCATCCTTCTCGGGCGCCTGACGAATACGCCATCGGGCCTCCCGGCCGCGAGCGAGGCGGTCGTGCTGCAGATCCGCGGCCCGCGCGTCCTTGCCGCGCTCCTCATCGGCAGCGCGCTGGCGAGCGCGGGGGCAGCCTTCCAGGGCTTGTTCCGGAACCCGCTCGTCTCGCCGGACATCCTTGGCGCCTCCTCCGGCGCCGCCCTGGGCGCCGTGCTGGGGATCTTCTTCTCGCTCCCGATCCTCGGCATCGAGTTGCTGAGCTTCGCGGGCGGGCTCCTGGCGGTCGGCCTCGTCTACGCGATCGGCTCCAGCCTGCGCGGCGGCGACGCGGTGCTGACGATCGTCCTGACCGGGGTCGTCGTGGGCGCGCTTCTTGGTGCCGGGATCGGCCTCATCAAGTACCTGGCCGATCCCTACAACCAGCTTCCCGCGATGACGTTCTGGCTGCTCGGCAGCCTCGCCGGGATCGCGCCGGGGGACATCCTCCCGCTTCTCGTACCGGTTCTTCTCGGGACGGCGGTCCTGCTCCTGCTGCGGTGGCGCATGAACGTGATGTCGCTGCCGGAAGAGGAGGCGAGGGCGCTCGGCGTCGCAACCGGCCCCCTGCGGGCCGCAATCGTTGCGGCCGCGACGCTCGTGACCTCGGCGAGCGTCGCCGCCTCGGGCGTCGTGGGCTGGGTTGGCCTCGTCGTGCCGCATCTCGCGCGGTTCCTGGTCGGCCCGAGCTTTCCGCGCCTCATCCCGACCTCCGCCATCCTCGGCGGCGGCTACCTGCTGCTCATCGATACCGTTGCCCGCACGGCCGCGCCGGTCGAGATCCCGCTCGGCATCCTCACGGCCGTGGTCGGCACGCCCTTCTTCATCGTGCTGCTCGCGCGCATGCGGGGCGGCTGGTCGTGATCCTCGCGGCGCGGAACCTCGCCTTCGGGTATCCGGGCCGGGAAATCGGCCGCGACGTCGACCTCGATCTGGCGCCCGGCCGCGCGCTCGCCCTGCTTGGCCCGAACGGCGGCGGCAAGACCACGCTCCTGAAGACGCTGCTCGGCCTCATCCCGCCCCAGCGCGGCGAGGTTCTGCTGCAGGACCATCCGTTGGCCGGGATCCCGGTCGCCGAGCGCGCCCGCGTCATCGGCTACGTGCCGCAGGTCCATCTCGGCACCTTCGCGTTCACGGTCGCCGACGTGGTGCTCATGGGCCGGACCGCCCACCATGGCCCCTTCACGCAGCCTTCGCGCCATGATCGGGAGGTCGCGGCCGCGGCTCTCGACCGGTTCGGCCTGACCGGCCTCGCCGGGCGCCCCTACACGATGATCTCGGGCGGCGAGCGTCAGCTCGTGCTGATCGCCCGCGCGCTCGCGCAGGAGCCGCGTCTCGTCGTGCTCGACGAGCCAACCGCTAGCCTCGATTTCGGCAACCAGGGCCGGGTGCTGGGCGAGATCCGAGCCCTGACCCGCGCGGGATTGTCGGTGCTCTTCACCACCCACGACCCGAACCACGCGCTGCGCGTGGCCGACGAGGTCGCGACGCTCCGCGCCGGCCGGCTCCTCGCCCGCGGGGCCGCAGCCGAGGTGGTGACGCGCAGGCACCTCGAAGAACTCTACGGCGCGCCCGTGCGCGAAACCGGAATTGCGCCCGACCTCGCCTTCCAGCCCGGCTGACGAGAGATGATCGACAAGCTCGAATTCCTGCTGGCGCTCGCGCGGGAGCGTCATTTCGGCAAGGCCGCCGAGGCCTGCCGCGTGACGCAGCCGACGCTCTCGGCCGGCATCAAGTCCCTCGAGGACCAGATGGGGGTCCTCATCGTGCAGCGCTCGTCGCGCTTCCAGGGTTTTACCGCAGAGGGTGAGCGCATCCTCGACTGGGCGCGGCGGATCGTCGGCGACGCCAAGGCGATGAAGCAGGATGTCGATGCCCTGAAGCGCGGCCTGCACGGCCATGTCCGCATCGCCGTCATTCCGACGGCCCTGCCGATGGTCGCGCGGCTGACGACGCCCTTTCGCGAGAAGCACCCTGGCGTGCGCTTCACGATCCTGTCCCGCACCTCGATCGAAATCCTCGAACTGTTGGAGAACCTCGAGATCGATGCCGGGCTGAGTTATCTCGACAACGAGCCGCTCGGGCAGGTGAGAACCGTGCCGCTCTACGACGAGCGCTATCGCCTGCTCACGGCCCGCACGGCCGAGTTCGGCGACCGGAGCAGCGTGACCTGGGCCGAGGTCGGCCGGCTGCCGCTCTGCCTGTTGACGCCGGACATGCAGAACCGGCGCATCATCGACCAGATGCTGCGCAATGCAGGGATCGAGCCGGAGCCGACGCTCGTCTCGAACTCCACCATCGTGATGGTGTCCCACGTCCGGACCGGCCGCTGGTCGAGCGTGCTGCCGCCGATCCTGGCGGACAGCATCGGCCTACCCGAGACCGTGGCTTCGATCCCGATCGTCGAGCCGGACGTGACCCACTCGGTCGGCCTGATCGTGCCTCACCGCGAGCCGACCACACCCACCGTGACGGCGCTGGTGCGCGAAGCGAGGCAGCTCGCGCGCGAGCTCGAAGCCGAGGCACGATAGAGATGTTCTATCGCACAACGGAACTGCTGCATTGATCTGAGGCCGCTTCGCCCGTCTCCTCCGCAGATCAGAGTCATTCTGATCAGGACCGGACATGAAGCACGAGGCCTGGGATCCCGCGCTGGCGGCAGAGATCATCGCCGGGAACGCGACGCTCGACGGCGCGACGCTGCCGATCCTCCACGCGCTCCAGGAGACGTTCGGATATATCGATCGCGCGGCCGTGCCGATGATCGCGGAAGCCGTGAACCTGTCGCGCGCCGAGATCCACGGCGTCGTGACGTTCTATCACGATTTCCGATCGGCGCCGGCCGGCAGCCATGTCGTAAAGCTCTGCCGGGCCGAGGCGTGCCAATCGGTCGGCGCGGTCGAGCTGGCCGAGCATGCGAGGCGCAGCCTCGGGGTCGACTGGCACGGCACGACGGCCGACCGGCGCATCACGCTCGAGCCGGTCTTCTGCCTGGGCCTCTGCGCCTGCGGGCCCGCGGCCCTGATCGACGGCGAGCCGGTCTCGGGGCTCGATCCGGCGGCGTTCGATGCGGCGGTCGCGGAGCTCCGGGCGTGACCCGCATCTTCATCCCCAGGGACGCCCAGGCGCTGGCGCTCGGCGCCGAGAAGGTTGCGCGCGAGATCGCTCGGATCGCGGTCGAGCGCGGCGAGGCGGTGACGATCGTCCGGACCGGCTCGCGCGGTCTGTTCTGGCTGGAGCCGATGATCGAGATCGAGACCGGGGGAGGGCGCGTCGCCTACGGGCCCGTGAAGCGGGCCGATGTCGTCTCGCTCTTCGGTGCGGGCTGGCTCGCGGGCGGCGAACACCCGCTCCGCCTCGGCCGCCCCGAGGAGATCCCCTATCTGGCCCGCCAAACGCGCCTGACCTTCGCACGCTGCGGGATCGTCGATCCGCTCTCGCCCGCGGATTACGTCGCCCATGGCGGCTACCAGGGCCTGCAGCGCACGCTGGAGATGGCAGGGGCTCCCGAGGGCCAGACGGCCATCGTCGACGAGGTGAAGGCCTCGGGCCTTCGCGGCCGCGGCGGCGCCGGCTTTCCGACCGGCATCAAGTGGTCGACCGTGCTCCTCGCAGAGGCCGACCAGAAATACGTCGTCTGCAATGCCGACGAGGGCGACAGCGGCACCTTCGCCGACCTCATGCTGATGGAGGGCGATCCCTTTTCCCTCATCGAGGGCATGACGATTGCGGGCCTGGCGGTCGGGGCCACGAAGGGCTTCATCTACATCCGGTCCGAATATCCGCACGCCTTCCGCACGATGACCGACGCGATCGCGGCGGCCACGAAGACCGGCTATCTCGGCCCGTCCGTCATGGGCTCGGGCCAGGCCTTCACGCTGGAGACGCGGCTCGGCGCGGGCGCCTATATCTGCGGCGAGGAGACCTCGCTGCTCGACAGCCTGGAGGGCAAGCGCGGCATGGTGCGGGCGAAGCCGCCGCTGCCCGCCATCAAGGGCCTCTTCGGCAAGCCGACGATCGTCAACAACGTCCTGTCGCTCGCGACCGTGCCCTGGATCATGGCCAACGGCGCCAAGGCCTATGCGGATTTCGGCATCGGCCGCTCGCGCGGCACGCTCGCCTTCCAGCTCGCCGGCAACATCGCGCGCGGCGGGCTCGTGGAACTGCCCTTCGGGCCTCCTCTCAGGGAGCTGATCGAGGAGTTCGGTGGCGGCACCCGTTCCGGGAGGCCGCTCCGGGCCGTGCAGGTCGGGGGACCGCTCGGCGCCTATTTTCCGCACGAACTGCTCGACACGCCGCTCGACTACGAGGCCTTCGCGGCGAAGGGCGGCATGGTCGGGCATGGCGGGATCGTCGTGTTCGACGATGCCGTCGACATGGCCGCGCAGGCCCGCTTCGCCTTCGAGTTCTGCGCAGCCGAAAGCTGCGGCAAGTGCACGCCCTGCCGCATCGGCTCGAGCCGCGGCGTCGAGACGATCGACAAGATCACGGCCGGGATCGAGCCCGAGAAGAACCTGACGCTCGTGCGTGACCTCTGCGAGGTCATGACCGACGGCTCGCTCTGCGCCATGGGCGGCCTCACGCCGCTGCCTGTGCTGAGCGCGCTGGACCATTTCCCGGACGATTTCCGCCGCGCGCCCGCGCTCATGGCGGCGGAGTGAACGTGACCGACGCAGCGCGCCCCCTCCACCAGGCTTCGCCTGGTCCCCCTCCCCCGCAGGCGGGGGAGGATCCCCGAACGGCGCCGCTGCGGGATCCTCCCCTGCGCAGCGGGGGAGGGGAACCGTCCGAAGGACGGTGGAGGGGGCGCGGAGCGCACAGCAGAGGACCACATCAATGGCTCTGATCAAGGAACTCGACACCGGCACGCCGATCCGGCTCGCGGCGACCTCCGTGACGCTGACGATCGACGGCCAGGACGTGACGGTTCCGACCGGCACCTCCGTGATGGCCGCGGCGGCCACGATGGGCACGCAGATCCCGAAGCTCTGCGCGACGGATTCGCTGGAGCCCTTCGGCTCCTGCCGCCTCTGCCTGATCGAGGTGGAGGGGCGGCGCGGCACGCCCGCCTCCTGCACGACCATCGCCGAGGACGGCATGGTGGTCCGCACGCAGACGCCGAAACTGGCGAAGCTCCGGCGCGGCGTGATGGAGCTCTACATCTCCGACCACCCGCTCACCTGCCTGACCTGCTCGGCGAACGGCGATTGCGAGCTGCAGACGCAGGCGGGTGCGGTCGGCTTGCGCGACGTGCGCTACGGCTACGAGGGCGAGAACCATCTCGACGCGCCGACGGACAACTCGAACCCGTATTTCGCCTTCGAGAGTTCGAAGTGCATCGTCTGCAACCGCTGCGTCCGGGCCTGCGAGGAGGTGCAAGGCACGTTTGCGCTGACGATCGAGGGGCGCGGCTTCGCCTCGAAGGTCTCGCCCGGCGGCACCGATTTCTTCTCGTCCGAATGCGTCTCCTGCGGCGCCTGCGTGCAGGCCTGCCCGACCGCGACGCTGAACGAAAAATCCGTCATCGAGATGGGGGTGCCGGAGCACTCGGCGGTGACGACCTGCGCCTATTGCGGCGTCGGCTGCTCGTTCAAGGCGGAGATGCAGGGCGACAAGGTCGTCCGCATGGTGCCCTTCAAGGACGGCAAGGCGAACGAGGGCCATTCCTGCGTGAAGGGCCGCTTCGCCTATGGCTACGCGACCCACAAGGACCGAATCACGAAGCCCATGATCCGCGAGAAGATCACCGATCCCTGGCGGGAGGTGACCTGGGCGGAGGCGATCGACCACGCGGCGTCCGAGTTCAGGCGCATCCAGGCGACCTACGGCCGTGACTCGATCGGCGGCATAACTTCGTCGCGCTGCACGAACGAGGAGACCTACCTCGTCCAGAAGCTGGTCCGGGCCGGTTTCGGCAACAACAACGTCGATACCTGCGCCCGCGTCTGCCACTCGCCGACCGGCTACGGCCTCAAGGTCACGCTCGGCACCTCGGCCGGCACGCAGGATTTCCGCTCCGTGGCGGCGGCCGACGTCATCCTGGTGATCGGCGCCAACCCGACCGACGGCCATCCGGTCTTCGGCTCGCGGATGAAGAGGCGGCTGCGGGAGGGGGCACGGCTCATCGTGGCCGATCCGCGCCGCATCGATCTCGTCAAGTCGCCGCATGTGCGGGCCGACTATCACCTGCAGCTCAAGCCCGGCGCGAATGTCGCCCTCATCAACGCGATGGCGCACGTGGTCGTGACGGAAGGGCTCGTGAACGAGGCCTATGTCCGGGCGCGCTGCGACCTCAAGGATTTCGAGACCTGGGCCCGCTTCATCGCCGAGGTGCGGAACTCGCCCGAGGCGGTCGAGGAGATCACCGGCGTCCCCGCCGCCAATGTGCGGGCCGCCGCCCGCCTCTACGCGACCGGTGGCAACGCCGCGATCTATTACGGGCTCGGCGTCACCGAGCACTCGCAGGGCTCGACCATGGTCATGGGCATGGCGAACCTCGCCATGGCCACCGGCAATATCGGCCGGGAGGGCGTCGGCGTGAACCCGCTGCGCGGGCAGAACAACGTCCAGGGCTCCTGCGACATGGGCTCGTTCCCGCACGAGCTCCCCGGCTACCAGCACGTCTCGGACGATGCGACGCGCGAGATGTTCGAGGGGCTCTGGGGCGTGAAGCTGCAGAGCGAGCCGGGCCTGCGCATCCCGAACATGCTGGACGAGGCCGTGCAGGGCCGCTTCAAGGGCATCTACATCCAGGGCGAGGACCCGGCGCAGTCCGATCCCGACACGCAGCATGTCACGGCGGGGCTGCGCGCCATGGAATGCGTCGTCGTGCAGGACATCTTCCTGAACGAGACCGCGAAATACGCGCACGTCTTCCTGCCGGGCGCCTCGTTCCTGGAGAAGGACGGCACCTTCACCAATGCCGAGCGGCGCATCTCGCGCGTCCGCAAGGTGATGCCGCCCATGGCGGGCCATGCCGATTGGGAAGTCACGCAGCTCCTCTCGAACGCGCTCGGCTATCCGATGGACTACCGCCATCCCAGCCAGATCATGGACGAGATCGCGGCGCTGACGCCCACCTTCTCGGGCGTGTCCTTCGCCAAGCTCGAACAGGTCGGCTCCATCCAGTGGCCCTGCAACGAGGCCGCCCCGAACGGCACGCCCATGATGCATGTGGACCGGTTCGTGCGCGGGCTCGGCAAGTTCATGATCACCGAGTTCGTGCCGACCGAGGAGCGGACCGGCGCGAAGTTTCCGCTCATCCTCACCACCGGCCGCATCCTCAGCCAGTACAATGTCGGCGCGCAGACGCGACGGACGGAAAACTCGCGCTGGCACGAGGAGGACGTGCTGGAGATCCATCCCTTCGACGCGGAGCTGCGCGGGATCGTGGATGGCGACCTCGTGGCCCTGGAGAGCCGCTCCGGCGACATCTCCATCAAGGCCAGGATCTCGGAGCGGATGCAGCCGGGCGTCGTCTATACGACCTTCCACCACGCCAAGACCGGCGCGAACGTCATCACGACCGATTATTCGGACTGGGCGACCAACTGCCCGGAATACAAGGTGACGGCCGTGCAGGTGCGGCGCACGAACCGGCCCTCCGACTGGCAGGCGAAATTCTACGACGAGGAGTTTTCGCTCAAGCGCATCGGCGGCTACCTGGACGCGGCGGAATGAGCTCTCTCCCATTTCTCTGTCCGCTCATCCCGGCGAAGCCCGGGATCCAGCCCACACGGCCGGTGGATGCCGGCTTGCGCCGGCATGAGCGGCACGGACATCGCGCATGAGCGAGTCAGGTTCCGCCCAGAAGCTCGTCCGCATGGCGAACCAGATCGCCTCGTTCTTCCGGTCCTATCCGGAGAAGGAGGCTGTCGCGGGCGTGCATGACCACATCGTGGCGTTCTGGTCCCCCGTGATGCGGCGCGACCTGCTTGCCTATGCGGATGCGGACGGCACGGGCCTCGACCCGCTCGTCGCGGAGGCGGTGCACCGGATCGGCAAGGGCCCGAGCCCGACCGCCCGCGAGGCCGCCGGCCCGGCCGAACTCGGCCAGATCGGCGCGAGCGACGCCGGCTGATTGCCCTGGTCGCTCCCGCCGGCGGCGATCCGTCAAAACCGCGCCGAAATCCCGATGATCGGGCCATATTCGAGCATGTTGTAGCGGTAGCGGGTCCGGCCGCTCCCTTGCTCGTAATCGACGAAGAGGGCCTTGTAGCCGACAAGCCCGGACCAGGTCGCGGTTGCCGTCTTGAAGAGTTCAAGGTTCAAGGCGCCGATTGCCTGCCAGGACAGATCGCTTCCTGCGCCGAATCCGCCGACATCGGCCCTGACGACCAACTCGACCGCGGGCGAGAACTCGTGGCGTAGTCTGACACCGATCATGGGATCGGCCCACGCAACGTCACCGGAGCGGGCGATCGCACGCCCGCGGGCGATGGCTAGATCGTCGATTGTCACGGTGCCGGTCAGCGACAGGTTCAGGTTGGCCTGCTGCCACCACACCCGCGTCCCGGCATAGAGGTCGATGGCCGTGCTGCCGCCCTGTCCAAAGCCGTCGTTCCAGCGACCTACCTCGTAGGCCGCTGCGAGTTCCGCGATCAGCAAGCGCACCCGAAGAGAGGCGCTGGCCCCGATGCTTCCGGCGATATCGGGCGAGAATTGCCGTGAACGGAGGGCGTCGCCGGTCACGCCGACCTTGGAATAGGCGATGTCGGCCCAGAGCGAGAGGGGGCCCTTCCGTGCCTCGAGAACAGCGGCGGCCTGAAACAGGTTCTTCGGAAACTCCGTTCTGTCGACGATGTCGATGAAGCTTGCATCCACGTCCGCAGTGCGGCCCCGGACTGTCGTGAAGCCGCTCAGCGATGTCGCCCACAGGTAGGGCGTGATGGTGAAGCTCCAGGTCTGCGCTGGCGGCGGCGGAGGTTGCGCCGGCAGATCCGCCGAGATCGCCGGTGGGGCAAGCGCCGAGGCGCTGAGCAGTGCCAACAGGGCGGATACGCTTCGGAAGACGGTCATGTTTCGTCCACCCGGCAGCCAGCCAGGAGGCTATCACCGCACCTGCCAGCAATTCGGTCGAGTGTGCGAATGCAACAGGCTGCAGAATTGGGTGTCTCTGGCGAATTGTTTTCAGCCGATCGATTGCGTTCCAAGAATGAGATCCGTTTGATCTGACGGATCCACCTAGGTGCTTTCTTCGGTCCCTAGGCAGTAACCTCTCCCATCCAGGATCGATGGGGAATTGGCGCCGCCGGCACGAAAAAACTTCGACGCGGGATGGACCGCGCGCAGATCGAGGGCACGTCCGCTAAGGCCGGGCAGGCTGGCCGGGATCGCTCCGTCCCCTGAGTTGTCGGACGAGTTGCCGCAATTCGGCGTTGTCGGGCCGCAAGACGCCTAGCCGCTCGCCATAGATCAGCGCCTTGTCCGGGTCGCGCCGGCGCAGCGCGTCCTGCAGCAGGGCCGACAGGATTTCCGCTTCCGACGGGTGAGCGGCGTGCGCGCGTTCCAGCACCGCCCGGGCCTCGTCCATGCTGCCGGCTCCCTGGAGCGCGACCCCGAGCACGAACGCATATCGCCCGTTGCTCGGCTCGAGATCGGCCGCGCGGCGCAGAGGACCAAGCGCCTCCGCCAGACGCTTCAGGCGAACCAGGGTCAACCCGAGGGCGTGCTGCGGCGCGGCAGCGCCTGGCGCCATCTGGATCGTCATGCGGAGCAACTGCTCGGCCGCCTGGTCTCGGCCTTGCACGCGGTAGAGATCGGCAAGATTCACCCTGGCGGGCACGGAGGCCGAAGCCAACCGGATCGCTTCGAGGTACTCGGTCTCCGCCTCCGTCATCCTGCCTTTGCGAAGATGGAAGTTACCGAGGTTCAGCCGGCTCTCCGGGCGGTCTGCGTTGAAGCGTTCCCCTTCGACATACTCGGCCTCGGCCCGTTCTCGGGCGCCGCGCTGGCCGGCTGGAACGAGGCTGTCAGGGACATTCGCGAGCGCCACCGCCGCTTCCCGACGCACGGAGCGCACCGGGTCGGACAGCAGGGGATTGCCGCGGCTCCATCGCTGGTCCGGAGGAAGAGCCTCGAGCCCGCGCAGGGCCGCGATGCGCACCATCGGGTCGGGATCGGCGAGCGCCGTTGTTCGGAGGGCGTCCGTCTCGGCCGAGGGGCGCGTGCGAAGTTCGAGGAGGGCCGTCGCCCGCGCGATGGCCGGCGTGCCGGGATCCCTGGCGACCATGAGGAGGAGATCGCGTGCCTCGGGCCGTCCCTGTCGGGCTGCCTGAAACGTGGTTGCATAGGTCTGAAAGCCCTTCCGCTGCGGCCCGTGCCATCTTTCGACGGCATCCGCCGCCCACTTCGCGGGCTTGTCTCCGTGGCAATCGTTGCATGCGTTCGGCGTGCCGAGCGCCATGCTCAGATCCGGCCGGGGAATGCGAAAGGAATGGTCGTGTCGCGCGTCGACGACCATGTAGGTACGCTGGGGCATGTGACACGAGATGCAGTCCGGCGACGACGGGCTGGCGGGATGCCCGGTATGTGCGGCCGTCGCGAAGGTCGCCGGCGCATGGCATTGCGAGCAGACCTCCGCCCGGGCCGCCTTCAGCGTGCCCGCATGGGGATCGTGGCAATCGGAGCAGATGACGCCTTTCGCGTACATCTTGCTCTGCAGGAAGGAGGCGTGGTTGAACACCTCCTCGCGCATCTGCCCGTCGGCCTCGAACAGGTCGGCCGTGAGGAGCGCCGGAAGGTGTGTGTCCGCGAGCGGCCTGCCGGGCCGCCAATCCTCGCTGAACTGGCCGCGGCGCGCATGGCAGCGACCGCACATCTCGACCTCGCCGCCGCCCGGCTGTGTGGCCGATACCGCCGGGCTGCCCGTCTTCGCATCGGGGGCCCAGGTTACGGCGGCCCGCGGCGTGACGGTGGATGAGAAGCCCGAATTCAGGATATCGGCCGAACGGCCCTGCTGCGCCCAGGCAAGATGGCCGGAGGCGGGCCCATGGCAGCTTTCGCAACCAACGCTGATCTCCGAAAAGGTCGTGCGGAAGGTGTCGGCGGCGGGATCGTAATTCTTCCTCACGTTCGTCGAGTGACACTCGGCGCACATGTAGTTCCAGTTCTGGTCGAGACCCGTCCAGTGAAGCGGGTCCGTGTGCGGCACCGGGCCTTCGGGATGCAGGTGGAACCAGCGCTGGCCGCCGGCCTCCCTCGACCGCGTGTCCCACGCGAAGGGGAGCGCCTGCACCCGCCCGTCGGGGAACGCGACCAGGTATTGCTGCAGGGGCTCCAGGCCGAAGGTGTATTTCACCGTGAACGCGGCGGGCTTGCCGTCCTTCCCGTCCGTCTCGGCGACAAAGCGATCGCCTTCGCGGAAGAAGCGCGCCCTGGAGCCGTGGTGCTCAACGGAAACCCCGCTGAAGTCGCCCAGCACCGTCCCGCCCGTCGCCTCCTGCATGGCGCGCGCATGCTGGGAGGTTCGCCAAGCCTTCGTCTCGACCGCATGGCAGCCGGCGCAGGCCGACGAGCCGACATATGTGCCCTCGCTGGCGGCGAAAACGGGAGCACCGGTTGTCGGCTGAGCGACGGCGAACCAGGAAAGAAGGACGAAAGCGATCGCGGCAGCGCAGACCCATGTCGTCGGGACGACAGGTTCCTGTGCTTCGGCGGGCTGCATCGGATGCTAGTCGAACGGGAACACGCGCGACCAGTCGTTCTTCATGCTGATCACGGTCCAGCCCTTCTTCTTTGCCTCGTCGTAGAGAGCCGGCGTGAACGAACCGATCTTGCTGTCGGGCAGTCCCGAGGCGGGGCCGTAGGCGTATTCGCGCGCCGCATCGTCGTGCAGGAGCAGCATCCTCAGGCGGGCGCCACCCCCTGCGCCGGTCCATTCCAGCATCTGGCGGTCGCCGATCGAGTTGCCAAACGCCGCGACGGGGCGGCGACCGATCATCAGGTGCATTCCCTCGGGTTTGCCGGCCTTGTCGTTGTTGAGCAGGAGCTTCGGCTCCTTTGTCAGGATCGGCGTGCCATCCTTCGCGTAGCCATAGGTCGTGCCGCCCGCGGTCCCGACCACCTGCTCGGGCGGGATGCCGTAGACCTGACCGGCGTATATCCGGACGAAGTCCTGGCCGCCCCCGGTCACGATGTAGGTCTTGTACCCGCTGTCGCGCAGGTAGCGGATGGCCTCCAGCATGGGCTGGTACACGAGCTCGGTATAGGGCCGGCCCCAGCGGGGATGCTTTGCCGCTCCGATCCAGTTCTTCGCCTCCGCGTGGAATTCTTCGACCGTCATTCCCGCAAGGGTAGCCGCCAGGATCTTTTCGAGGTCTCGGATCGGGAGCCTCGCCACCGCCTCGCGGTTGCCGGACAGCACGGTCTTGAAGGGCTCGACGTTCCTGAGCTCCGGCTTCTTCGCCACCACGGCCGGGACGCGGTCGAGGCAATAGACCACCTGCGTGTACATCGGGTGCTCCACCCAGAGCGTCCCGTCCTGGTCGAAGGCCGCGATGCGCTCCTCTGGAGGGAGATATGTCGGGCTCGATGGGTCGGTCGTCGCGCGCACGAAATCGAGGATCGCCTGCCGCGCCGGCCCCTCGTTCCAGGAGGGCAGCACGCCATCCGAAGAAGCCATCTGCGCGGAGGAGGGGATCGATGCTCCGGACAGGGCAGTTAGGAGGGCCGCTGTCGAGATCAGAACGCGGCGATTGATGCCCGCCGACGAAGTCACCGAATGCATGCGCACCTCCTCGAGATACGCGCCGGCTAGTTGCTGGACGGCGGGTTTCTGAGCTTCTCCATCACCCGCTCGATCGAGAAAGATCCCGGCTTCTGCCGAGGCGGGAATTGCTGGAAGCTGGCCAGGTGCTGCGCGACCAGCGCCTGGGCAGGGACGAGCACGAAAGCATGCTCGACGAACCACCTCACGTAGTCGCCGGCCTCGTGCTGCGCCCGCTCGAAGGGGTCGGACCGAAGATTGAATAGGAGCGGCATCCGCAGCTCGAACATCGGCTGCGACCACACCTCGAGCCCATGGGCCTTCTGTTCCAGGAAGGCAGCCTTCCACTGCTCGAACCGCAGGCCCGCGAGGTTGCCGTCGTCCGTCCAGTAGAAGAACTCGCGGCGTTTGCTCGGGCCCTGGCGACTCAACAGCTCGCGCTGATCGTAGCCGTCCAGGTGAACTCGGAAGGTCTTGCCGGAGGCGTCATAGCCCTGCAGGAGCTTCTTCCCGATATCCGGCTCTCCGGCGGCGGCCACCAGCGTCGTCGCCCAGTCTTCGGCGGAGAAGATGTCGTTGATCTGGGTCCGCGGCGGCACGAGTGAGGGCCACCGGACCATAGCGGGGACGCGGTATCCCCCTTCCCAGTTCGTATTCTTTTCGCCGCGGAAGGGGGTGGTGCCGCCATCGGGCCACGAGAAGGTCTCCGCCCCGTTGTCGGTCGTGTAGATCACGATGGTGTTGTTGGCGATGCCGAGATCGTCGAGCTTCTTCAGAAGCTCCCCGACCTGCCCGTCATGCTCCACCATGCCATCGGGATAGATCCCGAGCCCGGTCTTTCCCTGGGACTCGGGCCGGAGCCGGGTCCAGATATGCATCCGGGACGAGTTGAACCAGACGAAGAATGGGTTCCGGTCACTGTGCGCGCGGTCGATGAAGTTGATGGAGGCCTTGAGGAACTCGTCGTCGATGGTCTCCATCCGCTTCTTGGTCAGCGGGCCGGTATCCTCGCATTTCTGCTTGCCCCAAGGGCCGAAGCGAGGGTCCTCCCCGGCGGTGTCGGTGGCCGTGGCTACGCATTTGAGAACGCCACGCGGGCCGAACTGAGCCTTGAATGCCGGGTTCTTGGGATAGTCCGGGTGCTCGGGCTCGTCTTCCGCATTCAGGTGATAGAGATTGCCGAAGAACTCGTCGAAGCCATGCACGGTCGGCAGGAACTCGTTCCGATCGCCCAGGTGGTTCTTGCCGAATTGGCCTGTGACATAGCCTTGCGGCTTGAGGAGTTCGGCGATGGTCGGATCCTTGTCCGAAAGGCCTTCCTTGGCCCCCGGCAGTCCGACCTTCAGGAGGCCCGTCCGCATCGGGCTCTGCCCGGTGATGAAGGCCGCCCGTCCGGCCGTGCAGGATTGTTGGCCGTAATAATCGGTGAAGATCGCGCCCTCGTCCGCGATCCGGTCGATGTTGGGGGTGTGGTACCCCATCATGCCGCGGTTGTAGGCGCTGACGTTCCAGTAGCCGATGTCGTCGCCCATGATCACGAGGATGTTGGGCTTCTGCGGCTGTGCGAGCGCGGTGCCGGCGCATGCGGAGAGGATCGAGGCCAGCACACCCAGTCCGAGCTTCGCGACCGTTCTCATCGTGCACTCCCGGGGCTCGTGAGGCGGGGACAGATCCGTGACCCTCGGCAGGGGGCGAACTCGCGCTCGGGTTGTTCACGGCGCTGCCGAGGCCTCGGGGGGCAAGCCTTGGGCTAGCCCCGCCTTCGACAGACAGGACGCGGGCTAGTCGCTGGCCTGGCGGGCGTTCGCCTTCTTGACCTCCTCCAAAACGCCGGTGAGGTTGTATGATTCCGGCGCCTGCAGGGGCGGGAAGTCCCTGTAGGTCAGCAGGTGCTGCAACCACAGCTGCTGACCGATAGGCAGCATGTTCCAGTCATACTGGAACGCGGTGACCGGGCCTCCGAGAGCACCGCCGAGGCTCATGGCCGTCTTCTGATCGATGCCGACCGCCTGCTCGAACGGATCGCGCTTGATGTTCTGCACGAGCGTGAAGTGGAAAGGCACGAGCGGCATGATCCAGCCGGCCGGCCCGGGCTGCGACATCGTATAGTACATCTTCCAGTTCTTGTAGCGGACCGCGGAGGGCGTCGCCCCCGAGAAATAGAAGAAGTGGTCGCGAGCCGATTTCGCTGATTTTCCTTCGAGAAGATCGCGCTGGTCGAAGCCGTCCAGCGTCGTCTTGACGATGCCGGGGTACTGCCCGGCTTCGATCTGGCGTTTGAGGCCGTCGCCCTTCGGCCCGCCGGCGATATCGACCAGCGTCGGCAGCCAGTCGAGCGCTGCGAACAGCTCGTTGCGCACAGTTCCCGGCCTGATCACGCCTGGCCAGCGGATCACCATGGGGGCCCGGTAGCCGCCCTCCCAGGCCTCGCCCTTCTGTCCCTTGAAGGGGGTCACGCCGCCATCCGGGAATGAGATCGCCTCCGCGCCATTGTCGGTCGTGAACACGACGATGGTGTTGTTGGCCTGCCCCATGTCCTCGAGCTTCTTCAAGACAAGGCCGATGTTGTCGTCGAGCTGCTTCATGCCAGCTTCGTTGACGCCCCAATCCTTGCCGCCCCGCTCGCCGACCATGGCTTCGTATTTCGGTGGCAGCACGGTCACCACATGCATGCGGGCCGGGTTGTACCAGATGAAGAAGGGCTTGTTCGTCCTGCGGGGATCGTTCCGGTCGAGGAAGTCGACGACCTTGGCCGAGATTTCCTCATCGACCGTCTTGGAACGCTCCAGGGTGAGCGGTCCCACATCGCTGCACATCTGGTTGGCCGCGGTTCCGTCGGAGGAGCGGCAGGACAGGATGTTGCGCGGCGGCGTCAGGCACACGGTGGTCTTCGGGTCCACGGCGCCCGGGACCTCCGGAATGCCCGGGATCGGCGTATTCCTGCACGGAGGCGCGACAGCCTGCTGCGTCTCGGACTTGTTGATGTCCGGGAAACTGACCTGCTGCATGGCGTCGAGGTGGTACAGGTAGCCCCAGTATTCCTGGAAGCCATGCGCCGTCGGCAGGGAAGCCGTATGGTCGCCGAGGTGGTTCTTGCCGAACTCACCTGTGTTGTAGCCGAGGTCGAGCAGGAACTTGGCAAGAGCCGGCGTGCCGGGCTGGAGGTAGGATGGGCTGCCGGGCAGTTGCGGCGGGACCATGCCCGTGCGGAGCGGGTACATGCCGGTGAAGAAGGCATTGCGCCCAGACGTGCAACTCTGCATCGCGACATAGTCGACGAACATCGCGCCTTCTTGCCCGATGCGATCGATGTTCGGCGTCTCGCCCACCATCAAGCCGCGGTGATAGATGCTCGGCTGCATCCAGCCGATGTCGTCCCCCATGATGAAGAGGATGTTCGGCTTCTGCGGAGGCGCCTGCGCGACCGCGGGTGTCGCAGCTGCAGCCGCAAAGACGAGAGCCGCCCCCCCGAATCCGATCGCCCATCGCGCAAGTCTCATGGCTTCCTCCCCGATGCTGCGCGCGACAGGTATGACGCTGTCGGTGCGCGCCGGACCCCGCTGCCTGTTCGCCCCCTGGTTTTCGTGCGTGAGCAGAGCGGGGGGCTTTCCAGCCCCGTTCCATCCCGGCTCATGGTGCCCTTCGGTACGCGCCGCCTGCTTGACCGATTTGGACAGCAGGCCTGCAACGGCGCCCTACTGGCAGTCCGTGCAGATTGCGCCGCGCCCGATCAGGTTCTCGTCGATGCGACGTGCGCGCTGGTCCAGCTGCGCGTTCTCGGCCGCTTCATTGGAGATGCGGGGCGCAGCTCCGACGTCCAGGGGCGGCGTGGTGATGGATCGGCGCTCCATGCCCTGGAGATCCGCTTCGCTGGGAATGCGGATCTCCGCCTGGGCGAGTGTTTGCTCGGCCGATCGCCTGAAGCATTCGTCGGCGGAAGTCCCGGTCGCGACCGCCGCGAGCGTGAGAGCCGCGATGTAAGGTGTTGCTGAGGACGACATGGAGCGAAATCCGTCGGGTTATGGGCGGTGTTCGATCATCCACGCTGCCAAGGCTTGATCGGGTGGGACCTGGCGGAGGTTCGGCCGTGCGCGTCCGCTCGCGGACGCCAGCGCTGCCTTCGTGCACGAAGGGTCCCGGTCAGGTCACAGCAGGCGCTCTCTCAGGCTGTTCAGCAAGGAGGCGGGCACGGCGGTGTTCGTCGGGCTTCCCCAGGGGGTAGGCACCGCGGCCTTGTCCGGCGGGAGGAACGGGAGCGACGGGCCCGTCAGGAGGCCGTTCAGCACCGCGAGCACGCTTCCGTCCCGGCAATCGAGAACCGGAGAGCCCGACGAGCCTGCATTGAGCAGGAAGCGATTGGTGCCCTGCACCTCGATGAAGGCCAGGCCGGCGAACTTGGCGCTGGCCTGCCGGCCCTCCCGCACGGTGCTGGGCGCGGCCTGCTTGCGCCCTCCGGGATACCCCAGCACCAGGACGGTTTCGTTCGGCTCCGGCCGCCTGTCGTTGGCTTCGAGCACCCGGGCGCTCGGGAACGGGCGTTCGAGCTCCAGTATCGCGACATCGTCCGCATCGCCGGCCGTGGTCGCGGTCCGAACGTCCGGTCTCCCGAAGGATTGCCGGCCAGGCAAGACGCGCACCCGCACGCGCAGCACGACGTCCGGCCGGCCATCCTCCATCGACTGACGCAGCTCCGCCTCGTCCCAGCCCTCGGGGAAGCGCGCCGCGAAATGCGCGGCAGTCACCAGGAGGCGGGGGGACACGTAGAACCAGGCGGTCGCGCGTTCGCCGATGACTTCCCCGTCCCACTCGCGCCTGGGGGTGCCGAGATAATGCGTGATGCTCACCACCGAGCGGGAAAGGACCGCGCTATCGACGCATGGTGCGGGGGTCTGGCCGGCAGAGCCGGGACAGGTCGCGGCGATCCAGAGGCTAATCGCGAGTGACGGGACCGCATTCGCCCGGGCCAATGCCCGGGCCGGCGCGGGATGGCGCATCGACCTACCCAATCTTCCGCTCTGGCGCCGCGGAACATCGGGTAACGGTGACGCGACAAGTCCAGGATTTCCGGATCAACCTGCTCGCCGGCAGAGAAGTTTCGATCCGCTTCCGGACAGAGAACACGTGCGACAGGGCGTGCGCCGCCCAGCCTGGGTCGGGGCACGTCGACTTAAGCGCTCCGCTCTCCGGCTAAAACTCTCAGCAGCTCGCCCGCTCATGGCTCGGGTCACGCACGCGGCGGGTCGCGGTTCGGCGTGGGCTTTACCGATCGAAACAGGCGTGAGGCTCACAGCTGAGCCCCTGCACGCGGCAGGAACAAAGGTCTTGTCGGCTATGTTCGCGCCTGAAGAAGCTCTACTCGATGTACGGCCACGTAAAAAACAGACATAATCATTTCGTAAGCGGCAAATTTGCAACATCATATCCAAACAGGCGCCGGACGTTCTTAGAAACATGCTTGCGTGGTTGTCGCTTCGGGCTGCCGCCATTACCCTGTCTTCGAGGTGATAAATTCCTCAACGCGACCTAGTCGGGCTTGAAGCGGGGATATTCGCAAAGGGGTGGGCGGCTGCGGATGCGCGATGCGTGCAGGCTCCGCAGGACCCGAGGCAAGCGGCCAGTCCCGAAGACCTAACTTTGGAGAGCAGAATGAAGCGCGTTAAGACCCTTCTCCTTGGGTCCGCGGCAGGTCTCTGCGCGGTTGCCGGGGCACAGGCGGCTGATCTTCCGGTTCAGAAGGCTGCGCCGGTCGAGTACGTCCGGGTGTGCACGGCGCACGGCGCCGGCTTTTTTTTCATTCCGGGTACTGACACATGCCTGCGGGTCGGCGGTCGCGCTCGTTTCGAGTATCAGTATTCGTCCCAGAACGCTCGCGCGACGGATGTCTCCAGCTGGCGCGGCCTGGGTCGCCTGAACATCGACGCCCGTACGGCGACACCCTACGGCACGCTGCGCGCCTTCATCCGCTTCGAGATCGCTTCCCGCACCGGCGGCTATCTGCGCTCAGGCACCCAGGAGCGCTTCGCCAACGCGTTCCCAGCGACGGGTATCGACACGGCTGGCCAGCTGCAGAAATACGTCGACGTCGACAAGGCGTTCGTGCAATTCGCCGGCATCACGGCCGGTCGCGCGCAGTCGTTCTTCGATTTCTATGCCGGTGACCTCGAGCTGATCGGCTCGGGCCAGTATTCGAATACCAACACCAACCTTCTCGCCTATACGGCGACTTTCGGCAGCGGGTTCACGGCCACGATCTCGATCGAGGACCCGATCTACCGTCGCGCTCCGGTCTTCGCTCAGGCTGCGCCTCTCTCGATGGGGCAGGGCAACGGCTTCGGCCCGGCCCTCGGGATCGCTGGCGTGTCGAGCATCGCGACGGGCTACTTCCCGGGCACGACGATCCCGACGGGCGGCATCGGGGTCAATGTCATCCAGAAGAACGACATGCCGGACTTCGTCGGCGCGCTCCGCTATGACAGCGCCTGGGGTTCGGCTCAGGTCATGGGCTCCGTGCACGAGATCAAGACGATCGGCCGGATCGGGACACCTGTCGCAGTCGGGCCCGATGCCGAATACGGCTGGGCGATCGGTGCAGGCGTGAAGGTCAACCTGCCGCAACTCGCCCCCGGCGACCAGCTGTGGCTGCAGGGTGCCTACGGCCAGGGCGCCGGCTCCTACACGGGCCTCTATGGACCTCCCGGCGGCGACCTTGCCCTCAGCAACGTGACCAACAAGTTCCAGATCAATCAGGTCGACGCGGTCCTGCAGAACAACGGCCAGCTCAATCTGACTGAATCCTGGTCCGTGATGGGTGCTTTGCTGCACTATTGGTCGCCCGAGTGGCGCCAGGCCGTGTTCGCGACCTATGGTCAGCAGAATTTCGATCCGCGGCTGCGTAACAACAACTTCGGTCCGGTCGGCATCACGGGCGGTGCCCCGCTCGGCGCGACTGGCCCGGCCGGGCCCGGAGCGCCTTTTGTGAACGTGTTCAACCCGACGCTGATGAGCTACGATCAGTTCTACGGCGGCACGAACCTCATCTGGTCGCCGGTTCGCGATCTCGATATCGGCGTCGAGGTCGTCTACCAGCGCATCTGGCTGCCGCGCGCCGTCGCCAACAACAACCTCGGCACCTTCGCCCCGCTCGCTGGCGGCTTGGTGACGACAGGTGGCGCCGCTCGGGTGACCAGCTTCGACGACAACGTCATGGCCCGCATCCGCGTTCAGCGCGACTTCTGATCCCAATCGCCCGTCACCCCGGTGCCCCGGCCGAATGACCGCGGCGACCGGCTACGACGGGCGCGTCAGCCGCCGCTATGGCCGGCGGCCGATCGGGTTGGCGAATCGATGCGGACTTCTCGCGTCAGCTGAAAGCTGTCGCCTCCCTTGAGGCGGCGCGACGTTCCGCCGATCGTCTTCCTGCCAGGCGCCGAACAGCCTTCAGATACGCCATCGCTATGAGCTCCCTCCTGCGCCCCTCGCGTCCTCCAGGATCATGGCGGCGGCCTTTTCGGCGATCATGATGGTGGGGGAGTTGGTGTTGCCGGAGGTGATGCGGGGCATGGCGGAGGCGTCGGCGACGCGCAGGCCGCCGACCCCGCGCACGCGCAGCCGCTCGTCGAGGACCGCCATCGGGTTGTTGTCCGGCCCCATGGCGGCCGTGCCGGCCGGGTGGAAGATGGTGGTGCCGAGGCGGCCGGCCGCGACCAGCATGTCGTCGTCGCTCGCCACCCCCGGGCCCGGCAGGTGCTCGACCGGGCTGTAGCGTGCGAGCGCCGGCTGGCTCACGATCCTGCGGGCGAGCTTGAGCGAATCGACCGCGACCCGGCGGTCCTCGTCCGTGGTCAGGTAGTTCGGCTGGATGAGGGGCTTGCCGTCCGGGCCGCGATGCACGCTGCCGCGGCTCGAGGGCCGCAGGTTGCACACGCTCGCCGTGAAGGCCCCGAACGGGTGCAGGCCCTCGCCCCACTTGTCGAGCGAGAGTGGCTGGA
>JAFAEL010000277.1 GCA_023423995.1 Pseudomonadota bacterium
GCTCACATCGGGACTTCTGCTGATGGTCGACACTCGTCATCTCGGCGCGACCGCGCTTGCCTTGCTTGTGTGCTCGCCGGCTTTCGCAAGCCCGGAACTGGCCCGGAGCAAGAATTGCGTGGCGTGCCATCATCTGGAACGAAAAATGATCGGCCCAGCATACAAGGAGATCGCCGAGCGCTACGCGAAGGACGAGACTGTCCGCGGAACACTGAGCGAAAAGGTGATCAAAGGCGGCGCAGGTAATTGGGGCCAGACACCCATGCCGCCGCAGTCGAATGTGTCGCCGGACGAAGCCGAAACGCTGGTGAAATGGATTCTGTCACAGCAATAGCAGAGCTCGAGCTGTCAGGCCGGAGATCACGTCTTGAACGTGGCGCGCTTTAGTCGCTGCAGGTGCGGCTTGGAGAGCGCCCGAGGGTTACGGCTGGGCCGAGCGATCACCCCGTGTCAGCCGCGATCGGCCGACCGGGCGATCTCCTGCCGCAAGCGGTCGACCTTCGCGCTGGCCCATTGCCGGGCGTCGTCGCCGAATACGAGCCGCGATGGCGCCTCGCCCTGTGAAGCGAGCGCCACGATCCGCGCGGCGAGCAGCTTCGGATCGCCCGGCTGGTTGCCATTGGCCCCGTCCACGAAGGCGCGATACTGCGCCATCGCCTCGGCATAGTCCGGGATGTCGATGCTGCCGAAGCTCGCCGACTTTCCGTCCATGAAGGCGGTGCGCAGCATCCCCGGCTCGACGAGCAGCGAGCGGATTCCCAAGGGCGCCAGCTCCTGCGCAAAGCCCTCCATCCATCCCTCGACGGCGAACTTCGAGGCCGAGTAGACGGCCCCGCCGGCGCTGGAGACCAGCCCGCTGACGGACGAGATGGTGACGATGAGGCCCGAGCGGCGCCGACGCATGTGGGGGGCGACCGCGCGCGCGACGTTCATCGTGCCGAACAGGTTGACCTCGAACTGGCGCCGCACCGCGGCATCCGTGAAGGTCTCGAAGAAGCCGAGTTCGGCATAGCCGGCATTGTTGACGAGGACGTCGATCGCACCGAACCGCGCGACCGTCTCGGCGGCGACTGCGTTCGCGGCTTCGGCGTCGGTGATGTCGAGCGCGAGAGCGTGGAGGCGATCCTGTTCGCCCCCGCAGGCACCGCGCACCGCGTCGGCGGACCGCGCCGTCGCCACGACCGTCGCGCCCGCATCGAGCGCGGTGAGCGCGATCTCGCGTCCAAGCCCCCGGCTTGCGCCCGTCACCAGCCAAACCTTGCCCATCGCCTGCTCCTCGCTCCATCCGCGGCCACGGGCTAGGTAGTCCTGCTAATTGATCCGGGTAATCGCCTAATCAGTTATAGGCCTCAGTAGCGGGGATCATCGATGCGTCCGGATCAGCTCGGCGATCTTGCCGTCTTCGCGGCGATCGCTTCCGAACGCAGCTTCACGCGTGCCGCGAGGCGGCTCGGAGTCACGCAGTCGGCGTTGAGCCAGACCATGAAGCGGCTGGAGGGCCAACTCGGCTTCCGGCTCCTCTCCCGCACGACCCGCAGCGTCGCCCCGACGGCCGCCGGCGAGCGCCTGCTCGCCACCCTCTCGCCAGCCCTGGCCACGCTGGGCGACGAGATCGCGGCTTTGTCCCAGGCGCGCGGGGCAGCGATCGGCACCGTCCGGATCACGGCGGGCAAGCACGCCGCGGACACGCTGCTGTGGCCGATGCTCCCCTCCTTCATGCGCCGCCACCCCGGCATCGACGTGGAGGTGTGCGTGGAGGGCGGCATGACCGACGTCGTGGCGGGCCGCTTCGATGCGGGCATCCGGCTCGGTGAGCGGCTGGAGAAGGACATGATCGCGCTGCCGGTCGGGCCTCCGCTCCGCGTCGCCGTGGTGGCGGCTCCCGGCTATCTGGACGAGCATCCGGTGCCGATGGCGCCGGCCGATCTCACGCAGCATCGCTGCATCGCCTACGGCGACGCGCATGGCGACCTGTCCCCCTGGTCGTTCGAGCGCAACGGCCACGCCGTGACGGTGAAGCCGGGCCGCGGGCCGGTGTTCAACGACGGCGACCTGCTGGTGGCCGCCGCCCTCGAGGGTCTTGGGATCCTCTACATCCTGGAGGATCTGGTGGCGGCGGCGATCGCCGATGGCCGCCTCACCCGCCTGCTGGAGCCGTGGTGCGAGCCGTTCGCCGGCTACCACCTCTATTACCCCGATCGCCGGGGCACGGCGGCCTTCGGCCTGTTCAAGGAGGCGCTTCTGGCAAGCAGGGCGGCATGAAGGTTTTGGCGACGCGGCTTCGATACGCGATCCCAATCGGGGAGGCCGAGAAGGGTCGGCGAGCGGGCCCGTTGCGACGCGTAGGCGCGACCGCGTTGCCGCAGTCCGGCACCTTGCAAAAGCCCAGGTCCATGCGCATGTAAATGTAGTTGACATTCACATCGGGAGATTTCCATGTCGTGTGCCAAGTCCTCCGGCTGGAATGCCGGTGAGGCCGCCGCCCAGGCTCCATCGCGTTCGTGCTCGTCGCGCCGACCGCTGGAGATCATCGGGGTCGTGTTCCTGTTCCTCTACTTCTGGCCCCTGGCCGTGACCTACCTGGTCTGGAAGTTCATGGGCTACCCGGTCCCGCACGAGCTGCGCCGGGCCGTGGAGGAGAACGTCCTGAACCCGATGCGCAACATGCGCTGGGGGGCTCCGTCCGGCTTCGCGGGCACGGGCAACCTCGCCTTCGACGAGTACCGCCGCTCCGAGCTCGAGCGCCTCGAGCGCGAGCGCCGGAAGCTCGACGACGAGGCCCGCGAGTTCCGCGACTTCGTCGAGGAGCTGAAGCGCGCCAAGGATCGCGAGGAGTTCGACGCCTATATGGCGCGGCGCCGGAATTCCGGCCCGACGGTCGCGTAAGCAACCACCGGACGACAAGGCCGGGCGGCATCCGCCCGGCCTTTTTCTTATCGGACCGCGAAGGGCGTCGAATAGGGACGCCCGAAGGGCACGCCCGCCGTGACGGTCTGCACGGGCTTGAGCACCTGCGTGCCGCTCCGCTTGTTGCCGCGGGTGTCGACGAACTCGACCGGGCCCTCGGCCATCTCCACGATCGAGATGTCGGCGGGCGCGCCGACCTGCAGGGTGCCGAGCTTCGGGTCGCGCCCGATCACCCGCGCGGGCACCTCCGTCGCCATCGCGACCACCCGCTCCAGCGGCACGCCCTTCGCCAGGAACTTGCTCATCACCCAGGGCAGGAACGGCATGCCCGGCGTGTTGCCCGACACGGCGTGGAGATCGGACGAGATCACGTCCGGCGGGCAGCCCTGCTCGGTCGCGGCCTCCAGCACCGTGAAGTCGAAGCTGCCGCCGCCGTGGCCGACATCGAAGACGACGCCGCGCTGCTTCGCGGCGAGCGCGGCGGGGAGGAGCTTCCCGTCCTGGACGATGTTCGTGAACGCGCCCGCGAGGTTCGGCGCGCCCGAATAGGCGTGGGTCAGGATGTCCCCCGGCCGCAGCGTATCGAGGATCTGGCTCATCAGGGCCGGGGTCTCCACCCCGCCGATATGCGCCATCACCTTGGCGGGCCGGCCGGACATCTCGCAGGCCTGGATGGCGCGCCGCAGCGGCTCGATCCCGTGCTTGGCGATGACGTTCTCGGACATCCGCACCTTGGCGCCGAGCACGAAATCCGGGTTCTCGGCGATGGCCTTGGCGCAGGCCTGAACCTGGGCGAAGTCGATGTTGTAGAGCTCGGGGACCGGGAAGGCCGCAAGGCCCATATTGGCGATGTGCACGAAGGCGTACATGCGCGTGCGGGTCTGGGCCGCGACGTGCCGGGCGAGCGCCGCGATGTTGTTCGCCCCCGCATCCCCGGCGGAGACCACGGTCGTCACGCCCGTCAGAGCGACGGATTCGTCCGCCGGAAGGCCGATCGCGGAGCCGTACGGATAGACGTGGGCATGGAGGTCGATGAGTCCCGGCAGGACCAGGCGGCCAGTAGCGTCTATGCTCTGGATCGCCCGCGCCGCCGGGATCTCCGCCTCCAGGGCCTCGATCCGGCCGAACCGGATGCCGATGTCGCGCCGCGCCCTGAGCGACTGGCTCGGATCGAGCACCTCGCCGCCGCGCAGCACGAGGTCGAACTTGTCGTTCGGGCCCATGGCGGCGCCCGCAGGACGCCCGCCCAGGCCCACCGCCAGCGCAGCCGCTCCCGCCCCGCAGAGCAGGTCCCGCCTCGAGACATCTCCCATCGCGTTCCTCCGGTGGCCTCTCGGGTGCTGTCGCCGCACCCCTGTCGGGCCGACCGGATGATTGCACCCGACGGGAACGCGGTCGAGGGATGCGTGTTCGGCCACCGGCCCGCTGGCGATTCGCCCGCCTGCCGTGCGCCATTGACACAAGTGCGTCGTTGGCGTATGGACCCTCTGTGCCTCCCCTTCATACCGTGGCCGAGACGGGCGCCTACCTTCGGGACGCGAAGGCGGCAGGTGTTTCGGACGAGGAGCGGGAGCGGATCGTTCGGGAGGTCTCAGCCGATCCTGAAGATGGTGACCTTATCGTCGGATCGGGCGGCATTCGGAAGCGTCGGATCGCCGGACGGGGCAAGGGCAAGAGCGGCGGATACCGGATAATGGTCGCCTATGTCGGGCCGGATGTGCCGGCCTATCTTCTTGCCCTGTTGGGGAAGGGCGACCGCGAGAATTTCAGCGCGGCCGAGATTGCCGCAATGAGCAGGATGACTGCGCAGCTTCGCGAGCATTGGAGTGCAAGGCGGCGGATGGGCCTTGGCGCTGGCGCGATCGAGAGGGACTGACCCCATGGACACTTTCTCCCGCATCATGGAGGGCCTCGACGAGGCCGTCAGGCATGCCTCCGGAGAGGACGTTCAGGATCTCGTCGTGCACGTCCCGGAGAGCCTGGACGTCGCAAAGATCCGCGAACGCACCGCGCTTTCGCAGCCGGCCTTTGCGCGGTCGGTGGGCGTTTCCGTCGCCACGCTCCGGCAATGGGAACAGCGTCGCCGCCAGCCCGAGGGGCCGGCACGGGTGCTCCTGGCCATGGTGGACCGGAATCCGAGGATCGTGCTCGAAACGCTCGGCCGCTCTGCCGACCGCAGGTCGAAGCCGCAGTGACCGCCATGCGCCGGTCACATTTGACGCCTTCCCCGCTTCGGCGATAAATCGCCTCCTCTCGGCGGGCCCATGGCCCCCCGGCCAAGGGTCGCTCATGTCCGAAATCGCGGGTCCCGCGACGCGTCATCCCACAATCGGTGTTCGGGTCGGCTCCGTCATGGTTGGCGGTGGCGCTCCGATCGTCGTGCAGTCGATGACGAACACCGACACGGCGGATGTCGATTCCACCGTCGCCCAGGTTTCGGCGCTGGCGCGCGCCGGGTCGGAGATCGTCCGCATCACGGTCGACCGGGACGAGGCCGCGGCCGGCGTCCCGAAGATCCGCGAGCGGCTCGATCGCCTCGGCATCAACGTGCCGCTGGTCGGCGACTTCCACTATATCGGGCACAAGCTCCTGGCCGACCATCCGGCCTGCGCCGAGGCGCTGGCGAAGTACCGGATCAATCCCGGCAATGTCGGCTTCAAGGAGAAGAAGGACCGGCAGTTCGGCGCCATCATCGAGCTCGCCGCCAAGCACGGCAAGGCGGTGCGGATCGGCGCGAACTGGGGTTCGCTCGACCAGGAGCTGCTCACGCATCTCATGGACGAGAACGCGAAGCTGCCGAACCCGGTCGATGCGCGCGCGATCACCCGCGAGGCGCTGATCCAGTCGGCGCTCATCTCGGCCGCCCGGGCCGAGGAGATGGGGCTTCCGCGCGACCGCATCATCCTGTCCGCCAAGGTCTCGAACGTGCAGGACCTGATCGCCTGCTACCAGGACCTCGCGCGGCGCTCGAACTACGCCATCCATCTCGGCCTCACCGAGGCCGGCATGGGCTCCAAGGGTATCGTCGCCTCCTCGGCGGCGCTCGGCATCCTCCTGCAGCAGGGCATCGGCGACACGATCCGCGTCTCGCTCACGCCCGAGCCGGGCGGAGACCGCACGCTCGAGGTGAAGGTCGCGCAGGAGATCCTGCAGACCATGGGCTTCCGCACCTTCGTGCCGCTCGTGGCGGCCTGCCCGGGCTGCGGCCGCACCACCTCCACGGTGTTCCAGGAACTCGCGCGCGACATCCAGGACTGGATCCAGGTCTCGATGCCGGACTGGAAGCGCACCTATCCGGGCGTCGAGAACCTGAACGTCGCCGTGATGGGCTGCATCGTGAACGGGCCGGGCGAATCGAAGCATGCCGATATCGGCATCTCGCTCCCCGGAACGGGCGAGAGCCCGGCCGCTCCCGTCTTCATCGACGGCAAGAAGGCCATGACGCTCCGCGGCGCCGGCATCGCCGGCGAGTTCAAGACCCTCGTGGCGGACTACATCGAGCGGCGCTACGGTACGCCGGCCAGAGACGCGGCCGAATAACCGGGCACTCCCGTCGGGAACATCCCCATGCGTCCGAGTCTTGTGGTGAGGCCCGGCCGTGAAGCCCGCCTCGGGCTTCGCGCGCGGGCAAGCGGCATGCGCGCGCCCGGCGGGCGGGCGGCGTCGCGCAGGGCCGGTCGGGGCTGACGATGGCGCAGGAGGCGACGGTCGCGAACGGCCATCCGGATTCTCCCGCACCGCCCGAAAGCGCCCTCCCGGGGGCGCACGGCAAGGCGGGCTTCTGGACGCTGGCGCTGGGCTCGGTCGGGGTCGTCTATGGCGACATCGGCACGAGCCCGCTCTACGCCTTCCGGGAGGCGCTGCGGACCGCGAATTCGGACGGCATCATCACGCCCGTCGAGGTCTATGGCGTCGTCTCGCTGATCATCTGGACGCTCACCCTGATCGTGACGATCAAGTACGTCACGATCGTGCTCCGGATGGACAATAACGGCGAGGGCGGCACGCTTTCGCTGATGGCCCTCGCCCGGAAGGCGACGGGCGGCAGCTTCATCGTGCTGTGCCTCGGCGTGATCGGCGCGGCCCTGTTCTACGGCGACGCCATGATCACGCCGGCGATCTCGGTCCTCTCGGCCGTGGAGGGCCTGAAGCTCGTCACCCCCACCTTCGAGCCCTACATCCTGCCGATCACCATCGCGATCCTGGTCGCGATGTTTCTCGTCCAGAGCCATGGCACCGCGCGGGTCGCGAGCTTCTTCGGCCCCGTCATGGTGCTGTTCTTCCTGACGATCGCGGCCGCGGCGCTGCCGCATATCGCGGTCGAGCCGAAGATCGTCCACGCCTTCAACCCCTATTACGCCATCGAGTACCTGGTGGAGCACGGGCATGGGGCACTGATCGCGCTCGGGGCCGTGTTCCTGGCCGTGACGGGCGCAGAGGCCCTCTTCGCCGATCTGGGCCATTTCGGCCGCAAGCCCATCCAGCGGGCCTGGCTGTTCCTCGTCTTCCCCTGCCTGGCGCTGAACTATCTCGGCCAGGGCGCGCTGGTGCTGCATGACGGCGACGCGGCGTCCGATCCCTTCTTCAAGCTCGTGCCCGAATGGGGGCTGCTGCCGCTCGTCCTCCTCGCCACCTGCGCGACGGTGATCGCCGGTCAGGCCAACATCACGGGCGCCTATTCTCTGTCGCGCCAGGCCGTGCAGCTCGGCCTCCTGCCGCGGCTCGAGATCCGCCACACCTCCGAGGCGCATTCGGGCCAGATCTACCTGCCGCAGATCAACTCGCTGCTGCTCGTCGGCGTGCTGATCCTCGTCCTCAGCTTCCGCTCCTCCACGTCGCTCGCCAACGCCTACGGGGTCGCCGTGACGGGCACGATGCTGATCACCGGCACGCTCGCCTTCATCGTGGCGCGGCAGGTCTGGGGCTGGTCGACCTGGAAGGCCGTGCTGGTCATCGTGCCCTTCCTGGTCATCGAGCTCACCTTCCTGGGCGCGAACCTCCTGAAGGTGCTGGACGGCGGCTACGTGCCCCTGCTCCTGGCGGCCTTCCTGGTGCTCCTCATGGCGACCTGGATGAAGGGCACCCGCATCCTGTTCGAGAAGACCCGGAAGACGGACGTGCCCCTCGTCGAGCTCGTCGGCATGCTGGAGCGGAGCCCGCCGCACCGCGTGAAGGGCACGGCGGTCTTCCTCACGAGCGACCCCGCGACGGCGCCCTCCGCCCTCCTGCACAACCTCAAGCACAACAAGGTCCTGCACGAGCGCAACGTGGTGCTCACGATCCGCTCGATGGACACGCCCCGCGTCCCGATCGAGGAGCGCATCACGCTCGAGCCGCTGGGCGACGGGTTCTGGCGCGTGCAGATGATGTTCGGCTACATGGAAACGCCCAACATCCCACGCAGCATGGCTCTTCTGCGCAAGCTCGGCTTCAAGTTCGACATCATGGGAACGTCGTTCTTCCTGTCGCGGCGCTCGATCCGCCCGGCTTTGCGCTCGTCGATGCCGCTCTGGCAGGACAAGCTGTTCATCGCGCTGGCGCGCAGCGCGTCCGACGCGACCGACTTCTTCCAGATCCCGACCGGCCGCGTCGTCGAGGTCGGCACGCAGGTCACCGTCTGATCGCGCGGGGCGGAGAGGGGGGCCGATGAGGCGGCTGATCCGTCTCGTCGTGCTGCTCCTGCTGGCCTACCCGGCGCTGGTCCTGCTGCTGGCGCTGCTCTACCTCGCGGTGCCGCCCGTCTCGACCCTGATGCTGGGCCGCTGGCTCACCGGCGAGAGCGTCGACCGCACCTATGTCCCGCTCTCGGCGATCTCGCGGCAGCTGCCCGCGGCCGTGATCGCGTCGGAGGATGCGCGCTTCTGCCAGCATGGCGGCGTCGATTGGGGGGCGCTGCACCAGGTGATCACGGATGACGACGGCCCGAGCCGCGGCGCCTCGACCATCTCCATGCAGGTCGCCAAGAACCTCTTCCTCTGGCCGTCGCGCTCCTATGTCCGGAAGGCGGTCGAGATCCCGCTCGCGCTCGTGCTCGACCTCGTCTGGTCCAAGCGGCGCATGATCGAGATCTATCTCAACATCGCCGAATGGGGCGAGGGGACCTTCGGGGCGGAGGCCGCCGCCCGGCGCCACTTCAACAAATCCGCCCGCGACCTGACGCGCCGGGAGGCGGCGCTCCTGGCCGCGAGCCTGCCGAACCCGCTCGTGCGCAATCCCGGCCGGCCCTCGGTGCGGCTTCGTGCCCTCGCGGGCCGCGTCCAGGCCAGGATGGACGGGACCCCGCTCGACTGCCTGAGCTAGTTGGTCAGGGAGGGGCTAGCCAGGTCGCCATCGCGACGGTATAAGCCCGGCAAACCTCGACGAGATGTTGCACGCCTCCTGCCTGCGCGGGGGCGTTTGCGTTTGGAGACAAGCACGTGGCCGTTCCGAAGCGAAAGACGTCGCCGATGAAGCGCGGTATGCGCCGCTCGGCGGATGCCCTCAAGGCGCCGACCTATGTCGAGGACAAGGATTCGGGCGAGCTGCGCCGTCCGCACCACGTCGACCTGAAGACCGGCATGTATGGCGGCCGGCAGGTTCTGAACGTCAAGTCGGACGATTGATGCGTCCAGCGCGGCCCGATTGCGGCCGCGCGACGCGCCTTTTCAGATGACGCGGTCGAGCCGTGCCGGCTCGGCCCCCGGAAGGCGTGAATAGGCGGCGCTCGCGGCCTCGGGCTCGGCGTTGCGCGCCTGGCGATAGGCCGGGAGGCGGCGCTCGCAGGCGATGAGCTGGGCGAGAAAGACCGCTTCGGGCCTCTCGGCCGCGGGATTGGGACGCCTGGGCCCGACGACGGCCAGGGCCCGGTCCTGAGGGGGGGACGTGACGGGCTCGGCCTTGTGCTGGTCCGTCATGGGACGCTCTCCGACTGCCGCCCTCTTTAAGCAACAGATCTGCCAAGTTTTACGAGACCTTAACGGGGCAGACCGCATCGTTTCGGCACGTTTTCCACGCCGAACGAACCCCGATTCGTCCGATTCGTTCCGGACTCGAGGACCTCGACCGGCCTGACCCCAGGACCGTGCGATGCCGGGCTTCTCCCCGCAGAGAGACAATGGCCCGCCGGATCCGCGGGGGATCCTGACCTCCATCGGGGTCGCCATCTATGACTGGGACATCCGCGGCGACCGGCTTTCCTGGGCTCCGAACGCCGCCGAGGTGATCGGCCTGAAGGATCTCGCCGCTCTGGGGAGCGGCCGGGCTTACGCCAATGTCCTCGAGCCGGGATCCGGCACCACCCGAAGCGACGCGATCCTGGGCAGCCAGGCGCGCGACGAAGGCTCCGGCGTCCCCTACTCCACCCGCTATGCCATCCGGCCGACGCCGGACCGCCTGATCCTCGTGGAGGATACCGGCCGCTGGTATGCGGGCGCCGACGGGCAGCCCGCGATCGCCCACGGGATGCTGCGGATCTCGCCCGGAGACGCCGCGGGGCAGACGCATGAGGGGCCGGGCCAGCGCGAGCGAACCGCCTTCCTGCGCCAGATCGCGAACGAGGTCGCGGAGGCTGGCCGGTCCAAGCGGCCCCTGACCCTGTTCGCCATCGCGATCGAGAACCTGCAGAGCCTCAACGACGAGCTCGGTTTCGACGGAGCCGACCGGGTCGTCGGGGAGGTCCTGTCGCGCATGCGGGTCGTCATGCGCCGCCGCGACGGCTTCACCCGCTATTCCGGCAACCGCTTCGCCCTCGCTCTGCGCGCGTGCCCGCCGGAGCAGGCCGGAATCGCCGCGGAGAGGCTGTCGCAGGCGGTGGCCTCGATCCCGATCGAGACCGGGAGCGGGACCGTGACGGTCAGGCTCCTGATCGGGGCTGCGACCGCGCCGGACCACGCGCTCGATCCGGCAGGGCTGCTGCGCCGCGCCGAGCAGAGCCTCGCCGTCGCCAAGCGCCGCAACGGCGCGGGCTTCGTCCATTACGATCCCGAGATCTTCCGCGCGACCGAGCGCCCGGTCGGCAGCCAGGGGGCGGTCGACGTGATCGGCCTCCTCAACGCCCGCCGCATCGTCTTCGCACGGCAGCCCGTCGTGGAGGCCGCCAGCCGCAAGATCGCCTTCAGCGAGGCGCTGCTGCGCGTGTCCGGGGAGGGTGGCCGGATCGTCTCGGCGGCCGACGTGGTGCCGGCCGTGGAGCGGAGCGGCCTCGTGCCGCTCGTCGACATGCGCATCCTCGAACTCGCGACGGAGCAGCTGGCGCTGCACCCCGAGGAGCGCCTCTCGATCAATGTCTCGCCCCTGACGCTGGAGAGCCCCGACTGGCTCGCGACGCTGGCGGCCCATCTCGGCCGGCGGTCGGACATCGCGTCGCGCCTCATCGTGGAGGTGACGGAGACGCTCGCGATCCGCGATCCCGAGATGGCGCGGCGGAAGCTCGACGCCATGAAGGCGCTGGGCGTCTCGATCGCGATCGACGATTTCGGCGCGGGCCACACGTCCTTCCGGCACCTGCGCAACTTCCCGGTCGACATCGTGAAGCTCGACGGGGCGTTCATCCAGAATCTCGCCCGGTCCACCAACGACCGCTTCTTCGTCCAGACCCTGATCGATCTCGCCCATCATCTCGGGCTCTCGACGGTCGCCGAATGGGTCGAGGACGAGGAGACGGCCCAGCTCCTGACCCGCTGGGGCGTCGACTTCCTCCAGGGCGATTGCTGCGGCGCGCCGCGCCTCCTCGAGGAACCGCTCCACAAGACTGCCAAGGTGGCCTGATCCTGCCGGCTAATCAAAGCGGACCGGGGAAGTCGTCTCGGCGATACTTGCCAACGGGACACGAATTCAGATTTTTCTGTCGGTGGTTACCGAATTCTTAAGTCGAGAGCGCGGCGGTTAACCTTCCGTTAACTACGATCCGGTGTGGTCGGGCTTAATTCGCCCGAAAGGAATCGCCATGCGCTCCGAATCGACCGCTCGCCAGGAAAGACAGGACGAGCTCGGGGATCTCGCCCGACAGATCGCCTCGCAGCTGAAGAACGATCCGAGCGGGCCCGAGAACATCCTGAGGCCGAACTTCCATCGCACGCCGGTGCCGCGGCCCGACCAGGTGGCCGCCATCAACGCCATCATGAAGGCGAGCGAGTCGATGATCGCCCGGCGCGAGCAGGTGCAGATCGCCGAGCGCCGGGCGCAGGATGCCGAGGACAAGGTCGAGGCCCTGAAGCGCCACCTCATCGACACGGAGGATCGTCTCTCCGCCGCGCTCGACCAGCTCGACCGCGAGCGCCGCCGCAACGAGGAGCTCGAGCGCCGCTCGGCCGAGATGCTCGACCGCACGCAGGCCATGCTGAGCGACGCCAGCGAGCGGCTCACGGCTTCCGAGAAGCGGGCATCCCTCGCCGAGGAATACCTCGTCACGCTCCAGACGATGATCCGGGAACGCCTGGAGGCGTGATGCCGCAGACGGCGCCGGGAGCGGCCGGGCCTAGTGCTGCGGCTTCGCGGCTTCGAAGGCCGCGAGCTGCTCCGGGCGGGCCTCCGTCTGGTAGCGCGCCTTCCAATCCTCGTAGGGCATGCCGTAGACGGCAAGGCGCATATCCTCCTTCGAGAGGCCGAGGCCGCGCTCGTCGGCTGCGTCCTTCAGCCAGTTCGACAGGCAGTTGCGGCAGAACCCCGCGAGGTTCATGAGGTCGAGGTTCTGCACGTCCGTGCGGTTCCTCAGATGCGAGACGAGCCGGCGGAAGGCGGCCGCCTCGAGTTCGGTGCGTGTCGTGTCGTCGAGTTCGGTCATGTTCGGTTCCAACCCCGTTGCGGCCGGCCGGACGCTGTCCGTCGCCGAAGCGCCACGGGATCGCCCCATTCGGCCGCTCAGCATCGGATCTCGTCCCGTCGCTCTCTCCTCCCCAGATATGCCACCACCCCGCCGCTTCCGCATCCCGCTCGCCCTGCTTTCGGCCGCCGCGGTCGTTTGCGCCGCGGCCGCCGGGGCGAGCCCCGCCCGCGCGGATCTCCGCCTGTGCAACATCACCGACAGCCGGGTGGGCGTCTCGCTCGGCTATCGCGATGCCGGGGGCTGGGTGACGGAAGGCTGGTGGAACCTGGCGGCCCGCGGCTGCGAGACCCTGCTCCGGGGCGACCTCGCGGCGCGCTACTACTACATCTACGCGGTCGACTACGATCGCGGCGGCGACTGGAGCGGCCGCTCGCTGATGTGCACGCGCGATCGCGAGTTCACGATCCGCGGCGTGGAGGATTGCCTGGCCCGCGGCTTCGACCGGTCGGGCTTCTTCGAGATCGATACCGGGGAACAGCGGAGCTGGACGGTGCAGCTGACCGACCCCGGGAGGGCCGCGCCGGCTGCCCCGACCGCCACCACGCCCCGCTGACTTCGCGCGGCCCGGACGCAACCGTGGCCATTCGGAGGCGTTAGTCCCCCGTCAGCAGGGGAGATATGCGATGGCGCGCCTTTCCGTTGTCGTCCTAGCCGTCGCTGGATCCTGGGCGGCGTTTCCGGCCGCCTCTCAGGGCACCGCCGCCACGCCGGGCACGGCTCCCAGCATGGCCGCTCCCGGCATGGCCACGCCGGGGCCGGTTCCGGGCGCAGCCCCGGGCGGCTCGGTCGGGTCCACGGTCGGCGGCGCTCCGGCGGCGCGGGCAGCCTCGACCAGCTCGGTCGGACGCACCAAGCCGCCGGGCGCGGCCGCGGACGGCACCCGTCCCGACCTCGAGGTGAAGAGCCGGCAGATCGACCGGCGGATCAGGACGGGAATCTGCTCCGGCTGCTAGCGCAGGCGCGCCGCCCGTTCAGGCGTTGAGCGCCCGCTCGACGGCGTCGCAATAGACCTGCGCGCCGAGCACCAGGTCCTCGTCCGAGGTATTCTCCGTCCAATGGTGGCTGATGCCCCCGATGGACGGCACGAACATCATGGCGGCGGGCATCACCCGCGCCAGATACTGGGCATCGTGACCGGCGCCGCTCGGCAGGCGGATCACCTGCCCCGGCGCATGCGCCTCGCCGGCGGCTTCGAGCGCGGCCTGGAGGCCGTCATCCATCAGGGCGGGCCGGCTCTGGCCCATCACCTCGATCTCCATCGGGCAGCGCCCGGTCCGATTCGCCTCGTCCACCAGGCGCCGCAGCTCGGCATCGAGCCGGTCGAGCACGTCCTGGTCGGCGTCACGGAACTGGAACAGCGCCTCGGCGTGCCCCGGGATGATGGAGGGGGCGCCGGGATCGAGCGCGATCCGGCCCGTGGTCCACACCGTGCGCGGGCCGCAGATCTCGGGGAAGATGCGGTCGATCTCCGCGAGGAGACGCACCAGCGCGAGGCCCGCATCGCGGCGCCGTGCCATGGAGGTGGTGCCGGCGTGGTTCTGCTCGCCGGTCGCCGTGATGCGGTACTGCCAGATCGCCACGATGGCCGTGACGACGCCGATCTTGAGGCCGGAGGAGATCAGGGTGTCCCCCTGCTCGATATGCGCCTCGACGAAGCCCTTGTAGCGGCCGGGCTCCACCTGCCGGCGCGGCACGCCCGAGAGGCCAGCCCTCTCCAGGGCCTGCCGGAGAGGGGTGCCGTCGTACTTGTTGGCCAGGCGGTCGATCTCGGCCTCGTCGAGCAGGCCCGTGAAGGACCGCGAGCCGATGAAGGAGCCGAAATGGCCCTCCTCGTCACACCAGCCGGCCACCTCGACGCCGCGTCCGACGGTCCGCGCGGCCTCGAGCCCGTAGATCATCCCGAGCGCGCCATCGAGCCAGCCCGCATGGTTCTGGCTCTCGATATGCGAGCCGGTCAGGATCTTCGGCCCGGGCGCATCGGAGGTACCGAAGACGTTGCCGATGCCGTCGATCTCGCCGTTCAGGCCGGCCTCTTCCAGCTTGCGGACGAACCAGCGGCGCGCGGCGATGTCGTCGTCCGAGAAGGTCGGGCGGTGCACGCCTGTCTTGTACGCCCCGAACGTCGCAAGCTCCCGCAGGTCCCTGAGCACGCGCTCGCCGTCGATCCTGGCCATCTTCGCCCCTTCCTGGTCGGGCGATCCTTAGCGCGGAACGATCCTGGCGGCGACCAAAGTCCGAGCGAACATTTCTTGCGAGGCCGAGGCGCGAGCCCGTATGGTCCGCCTCAAACGGGGGCCGGGAGCGGCCGGAACCTGACCTGCGAGGACGCGCCATGGAGCACATGACCCAGAACCCGCACCTGCATGACGTCTCGCCCGAATGGTCGGCGCGCGCCTATGTGGACGATGCGAAGTACCGGGAGATGTACGAGCGCTCGATCCGCGATCCCGAGGCCTTCTGGTTCGAGCAGGGGAACCGCATCGACTGGTTCCGGACCTATACGCTGGCCAAGAACGCGAGCTTCGGCGGGCCGGGCACGTCCGGCGAGGTGGATATCCGCTGGTACGAGGACGGCGTCACCAACGTCGCCTACAATTGCGTCGACCGGCATCTCGAGACGCGCGGCGACCAGGTCGCGATCATCTGGGAGGGGGACGACCCGTCCGAGTCCAAGCGCATCACCTATCGCGAGCTCCATGCGGAGGTCTGCCGCTTCGCGAACGTGCTGCGCAACCGCGGGGTCGAGAAGGGCTCCACCGTCACGATCTACATGCCGATGATCCCGGAGGCCGCCTACGCGATGCTGGCCTGCGCGCGGCTCGGCGCCGTCCACTCGGTCGTGTTCGGGGGCTTCTCGCCGGATTCGCTCGCCGACCGCATCCAGGGCTGCGGCTCCAAGATGGTGATCACGGCGGACGAGGGCCTGCGCGGCGGCCGCAAGGTGCCCCTGAAGGCCAATGTCGATGCAGCGATCGCCAAGGCCGGCGGGGTCGACCATGTCGTCGTGGTCCGCCGCACGGGCGCGCCCGTGGCCATGCAGGCGGGCCGCGACGTCTACTACCACGCGGCGGCCGAGCAGGTGACGGACGAGTGCCCGGCGGAGCACATGAACGCGGAGGATCCGCTGTTCATCCTCTACACGTCAGGCTCGACCGGCAAGCCGAAGGGCGTGCTGCACACGACCGCCGGCTATCTCATCTTCGCGTCGATGACGCACCAATACGTCTTCGACTACCACGAGGGCGACATCTACTGGTGCACGGCCGATGTCGGCTGGGTGACGGGCCACAGCTACATCCTGTACGGCCCGCTCGCGAACGGCGCGACCACGCTGATGTTCGAGGGCGTGCCGAACTACCCGACCATTTCCCGGTTCTGGGAGGTGATCGACAAGCACAAGGTCAACACCTTCTACACGGCGCCGACCGCGATCCGGTCCCTGATGGGGGCCGGCAACGAGGCCGTGAAGAAGACCTCCCGCGCCTCGCTCCGCCTCCTGGGTTCGGTCGGCGAGCCGATCAATCCGGAGGCCTGGGAGTGGTATCATCAGGTCGTCGGCGACGGCCGCTGCCCGATCGTCGACACCTGGTGGCAGACGGAGACGGGCGGGATCATGATCACGCCGCTGCCCGGCGCCACCAAGCTGAAGCCAGGCTCGGCCACCCGGCCCTTCTTCGGCGTGGTGCCGCAGATCGTGGATGCGGAAGGCAAGGTCCTGGAGGGTGCCTGCGAGGGCAACCTCGTCATCGCGGAGAGCTGGCCCGGGCAGATGCGGACCGTCTTCGGCGACCACCAGCGCTTCGTGGATACCTACTTCTCGGCCTACAAGGGCAAGTACTTCACGGGCGACGGCTGCCGGCGTGATGCGGACGGCTATTACTGGATCACCGGGAGCGTCGACGACGTGATCAACGTCTCGGGCCACCGGATGGGCACGGCGGAAGTCGAATCCGCGCTCGTCGCGCACCCGAAGGTGTCCGAGGCCGCCGTCGTGGGCTACCCGCACGACATCAAGGGGCAGGGCATCTACGCCTATGTCACCCTGATGCAGGGCGAGGCCTCCTCGGAGGAGCTGCGCAAGGAGCTCGTCTCCTGGGTCCGGAAGGAGATCGGCCCGATCGCCTCCCCGGACCTGATCCAGTTCGCGCCGGGCCTGCCGAAGACGCGCTCGGGCAAGATCATGCGCCGCATCCTGCGCAAGATCGCCGAGGACGAGTTCTCCGCGCTCGGCGACACCTCGACCCTGGCCGATCCGGCCGTCGTCGAGGACCTCATCGAGAACCGGCAGAATCGCTCGAAGGAGAGCGTCGCCAAGGCCTCCTGAGCGCCTGTCCGGCCGAGCCGGGCGGTCCCGCCCGGCTCCCTCCGCCTGGATCCCGCCTTCCCCGGCAAGACAATCCCGCCGCTCCGGCCGGCGCGATGGCACCGGACGTGCTTGGGGCCGTGTGAGGCAGGTCACATCGCGGGCCGTGCCCGACATGCATCTTCGCGAGGAGCGAGAGGAGGGATGTCATGGACCTGAGACGGTGCTTCACCGACCATCCGGCTTCCGTCGGGGAGACCTACGGCCAGCATATGCAGGTGGCCCTCTCCTTCGCGTTGCCGCTGACGCGCGCTGCGGCGGCCGCCTATGTCCACGCCTTCCTGCCCTTCCTGTTCACCACGACGGCGAGCGGGATCGTGAAAGGGCTCTACGATCGCATGACCCGCCGCTGCGCCACCTGCGCGGCCGGGCCGTCCCACCGGCCGGATCTGTTCCGCGGGGCCACGCCGGCCGGCCCGCGCGAGCGCATGCTGGCCTGGGACCCGGTGATCTGACCGCACGGGTTAAGCCTTAACCCTCGTCCGATCGGACCCGGCCTCCGCCGGGTTTTCACCTCCCGTCAGCCATCTTTGCCAACCGCTTCGTCAGGGTTGGCGCGCCAATCTCCACTCGAAGGTTCACACAGAAGGACCTCGGGATGGACATCAAGCAGAGTGGCCGTGCCGCAGCGGCCATCACGATTTCGATCGCCCAGGCGGAGCCGTTGCGCGGAGGTCATCTGCGCCGGCTGGCGATCGCGTTCCTGATCGGCCTTGCGCTGTACCTCGCCGGACGCGGACCTGCCTTTGCGGCGTTCGACGTCCCGGCGGGCGTGCAGCCCGGGACCATCGTCATTTCCACCTCGCAGCGCCGGCTCTACCTGATGGGCTGGGACGGCCCGCAGGTCAGCTATCCGGTCGCGGTCGGGAAGCCCGGCAAGCAATGGTACGGCTGGGCCAGGATCGACGGGAAGCATGTCGAGCCGGCCTGGTCCCCGCCCGCCGAGGTGAGGCGCGACAACCCGCGCCTGCCGGACGTGATCCCGGGCGGATCGCCCCGCAACCCGATGGGCAAGCGCGCCCTGACGCTGGACCGGGACGAAATCGCCATCCACGGGACGAACCGGCCGGGCTCGATCGGCACCTTCGCGTCCTATGGCTGCATCCGGATGCACAACCGCGACATCGTCGACCTCTACGAGCGGGTCCGCGTCGGAACGCCCGTCCTGGTCACGCGCTGACCGTTCTTGCCGCTGGTAGCGGACCCTTCCGGCAATCTCCGATCCGGCTGGGATGCCATCGGCGCGCAAGTCGGTCCAAGATTTGGTACGCGGCCGTGTTATCGGGTACGATGGGGGTAGAGGTGTTGTCATGAGCGCCGCGCTCTCCTTCGAGATCACGGGTCCGCTGGCAGAGAAGCTGCGCTCTAGGGCACAGCATGCCGGCGTGAGCGAGGTTGAGCTGGTGATCTCCGTCCTCGACGCAGTTATCCCGAGCACGGACACTCCCGAGCCCATCATCGCCTTCGATTGCTCGGAGGAGCAGGGAGCGATCGTTCTCGACCGCGACCCGGACGAGAGCGAGCAGGAGCACTTGGCGCGAACGGAGCTGTACTCGGCCATCTTCGGCAGATGATGCAGAAGGGCGATTACGTCCTCTGCAACCGGCTGCCGACTTGAAGTCCGCTCCGCCCCTCGTCGTTTGACGGGCGCCGCCATGCCGCCTTAGACCCGTCCCGCAATGCGCGCGTGGCTCAAGATCGCCCGCCTCAGCCGCCCGGCCCTCGCCGTGGCGGCCCTGTACGCGCTCGTCCTCGGGACCTATCTCGGCGCCCTCGCGCCGCTTCCGGGCGCGCTTCCTCCGACGCATATCCTGTGCTCGTCGCAGGAGGCCACGGACCCGTCCGGTCCGGCCGTCCCGGCGCCCGAGCATCGCGATTGCTGCACGGCGGCGTGCCTTAACGGAGCCTCGCTGGTGCCGCCCGGCGGCGCGTTCGAGACGGTGTCTCCGCCCGCGCATTCGCCCGTAGGCTGGGTCCCGAGAGACCCTGCCGGATCGTCGCTGGCGATCCCCCGCGACACCCGCGTGCGAGGTCCGCCTCTCGCCTGACTGCCGCTTCCGCACTCCAGTCAGACACGAGGACAAGATGAATTCGCCTTTCTCCAGCGCGGCCGTGGGCGCCGTCGCATTCCTGAGCCTGTCCGCACCCGCCTTCGCGCATGCCACCCTGGCGGTGCGCGAGGCCGCGCCGGACGCAACCTACCGGGCCGTCGTGCAGATCAACCACGGCTGCGAGGGCTCGCCCACGAGGGTCGTCCGGGTGACGGTTCCGGAGGGCGTGATCGCCGCGCGGCCGATGCCGAAGCCCGGCTGGACCCTCGCCACCACGAAGGGCCCCTACGCCAAGGCCTACCCGTTCTACCACGGCAAGACCCTGACGGAGGGCGTGCGCGAGATCGCCTGGTCGGGCGGGTCGCTCCCCGACGACCAGTTCGACGAGTTCGTCTTCTCCGCCCGGATCACGGAAGATTTCGAGCCCGGCTCGACCCTTCGCTTCCCGGTGGTGCAGGAATGCGAGCAGGGCGAGCATCGCTGGGTCGAGATCCCGGCCGACGGCCAGGACGCGCATGCGCTGAAGAGCCCGGCGCCCGGCGTGCGGATCATTGCCGCGGCCGCCAAGAAGGCGCAGGCGCAGCCCGCCGGCCAGGGCCCCATCCAGGCTGGCGCCCTCAGGATCGAGGCACCCTGGGCGCGCGCGACGCCCTCGGGCGCAAAGGTCGCGGGCGGCTATGTCAGGATCACCAACACGGGCACGGAGCCCGACCGGCTCGTCAGCGCATCGGCGGAGGTCGCCGGCCGCGGCGAGGTGCACGAGATGTCCGTCGAGAACGGCGTCATGAAGATGCGCGAGCTCGCGAGCGGGATCGAGATCCGGCCCGGGCAGACGGTCGAGCTGAAGCCCGGCGGCCTGCACCTGATGTTCATGGACCTGAAGAGCGGCCTCAAGGAGGGCGACACGGTCCGCGGCACGCTCGTCTTCGAGAAGGCCGGCACGGTGCCCGTGACCTTCCGGGTCGGCGGCCTCGGCTCGCGCGGCGCGCCTGCGGGCCATCAGCACCACTGACGCAAAAAGGGCGCAGACCTTCCGGCCTGCGCCCTTTTGAAACCCTGCGGCCGCGCGACGCGGCCGGGACTTAATTCTTCAGGCCGAGATTGCCGAAGCGCGAGTTGAAGCGCGACAGGCGACCGCCGCGGTCCATGAGCTGCTGCGTGCCGCCCGTCCAGGCCGGGTGCGTGTTCGGGTCGATGTCGAGGTTCAGCGTGTCGCCGGCCTTGCCCATCGTCGAGCGGGTCTGGAACTCGGTCCCGTTCGTCATCACGACGCGGATGAAGTGATAGTCGGGATGAACGGTCGGGCCCTTGTCGCGCTTCTCGACCTTGACGGACTTCGAATTGTTCTGGGCGGCGTTCTCGGCCATCTCAAAGGCTCCTCGGTGCAGCGCCGGAGCGCCCGCGTGACCAGCCCGCGGCGACAACCGACCATATTCATGTCTCGGATCGGCGCGCTATAACCCAGAGAGGCATTCTAAACAAGCGACGCCGCATCGCGGCGGCGGCGGGTTTTTGCATTGTGATCGGGTCGGCATGGCGGGGATGAGGAGATCGAGGCGGGGCAGGCCGACCTCGGAGGAGAGCGCGGGTCCGCGCCCGTCCCTGCGATCGCTGAAGCCGCTGATCCCGTTCGCGCTGCGCTACAAGGGCCGGATCGCGGCCGCGCTGATCGCCCTGACGGTCGCCTCGGCCGCGACGCTGGCGCTGCCCGTCGCGGCGCGCCGCGTGATCGACAACGGCTTCTCCGACCAGAATGGCGGCCTGATCGACGCCTATTTCGGCGTCATGATCGCCGTGGTGGCCACCATCGCGCTGGCGAGTGCGGCCCGGTTCTACACGGTGGTGACGCTCGGCGAGCGCATCGTGGCCGATCTCCGGGCCGCCGTGTTCCGACACCTGACGGAGCTCGACCCCGCCTTCTTCGACCGGTCGAAATCCGGCGAGATCGTCTCCCGGCTGACGGCCGACGCCACGCAGGTGAAATCGGCCTTCGGCGTCTCCGTCTCGATGGCGCTGCGCAACAGCCTGCTCTTCGTCGGCGCGCTCGGCATGATGGTGATCACGAGCCCGAAGCTCTCGGGCCTCGTCATCGCGGCCATTCCCCTGGTGGTCCTGCCCCTCGTCTTCTCCGGCCGGGCGGTGCAGCGCCGCTCGCGGGCCGCCCAGGACCGCCTGGCGGATGCCTCCGCCTATGCGGCCGAGGCCGTCGGAGCGGTCAGGACCATGCAGGCCTTCGGCATGGAGCGCGCCACGGCGCAGCGCTTCGCGAACGCGGCCGAAGAAGCCTATGACGCCGCCCGGGCCTCGAGCGCCGCCCGGGCCTGGCTCACGGGCGCGGTCATCTTCCTGATCTCGGCCTCGATTGTGGGCATCCTCTGGTGGGGCGCGCAGGACGTGCTGGCCGGCCGCATGACGTCGGGCCGGTTGTCGCAATTCGTGCTCTACGCGGTCTTCGCGGCGAGCGCCCTCGGTCAGCTCTCGGAGGTCTATGGCGAGCTCTCGGCCGCGGCCGGAGCGGCGGAGCGCCTCGGCGAGATCCTGGCTTCCAAGCCCGCCATCGCGGCGCCCGCCTCGCCCGTTCCGATGTCGGACCGCGATGCCGGCACGATCGCCCTCGAAGACGTGCATTTCTCCTATCCGACGCGCGACACGCAGTCGCTCCAGGGCGTGACGCTGCGGGTCGGGGCGGGCGAGCGCGTGGCGCTGGTCGGCCCCTCCGGCGGCGGCAAGTCGACGGTGTTCCAGCTGCTGCTGCGCTTCTACGACCCGCAGGCCGGGCGCGTGCTCATCGACGGGCACGACCTGCGCGAGATCGATCCCGCGGAGCTCAGGCGCCGCATCGCGCTCGTGCCGCAGGACCCGGTGATCTTCATGGGCACCGTTGCCGAGAACATCCGCTATGGCCGCCCCGAGGCGAGCGAGGCTGAGGTGCGGCGGGCCGCGGGCCTCGCCTCCGCGGCGAGCTTCATCGAGGCGATGCCGCAGGGCTACGAGACGCAGATCGGCGAGCGCGGGGTGACGCTGTCGGGTGGCCAGCGCCAGCGCATCGCGATCGCGCGCGCCATCCTGAAGGATGCGCCGATCCTGCTGCTGGACGAGGCGACGTCGGCGCTGGACGCGGAGAGCGAGCGCGCCGTTCAGGAGGCGCTGGACAGACTGATGCGCGACCGCACGACGCTGGTCATCGCGCACCGGCTCGCGACCGTGCGCAGCGCGGACCGCATCCTGGTGATGGAGGCGGGGCGGATCGTCGAGCAGGGCTCGCACGAGCAACTCGTGCGACAGGGCGGCCTCTATGCGAGGCTGGCCGCCCTGCAATTCGACGCGGAGCCGCTCCGCAGCGAAGCGGCCGAGTAGGGAGAGTGCTTACGCGGCGCTCTTCGCCGCGATGCCCTTCTCGGTGAACAGCTGCTGCAGCTCGCCGGCCTGGAACATCTCGCGCGTGATGTCGCAGCCGCCGACGAACTCGCCCTTCACGTAGAGCTGCGGGATGGTCGGCCAGTTCGAATAGGCCTTGATGCCGTCGCGGAGCGCGGGATCCTCGAGCACGTTGACGCCCTTATAGGGGACGCCGAGGTAGTTCAGGATCTGCACGACCTGGCCCGAGAACCCGCATTGCGGGAATTGCGGCGTGCCCTTCATGAAGAGGACGACGTCGTTCGACTTCACCTCGGTGTCGATCTGGCTGTGTGCGTCGGTCATGTCTGTCCGCTCTCGGCTCCAAACTCGAGCTCGTCATATAGCCGCCGGACGGCGGTTTCGTAAGTGAAGTCCTGGTCGAGGAGATCATCCCAGGTAAACGGGCAGCGGAACGGGAGTCCCGGCGGTACCCCGGCGATCGTATCCGCAGTTGCTTCCGGGCGCGCGGCGTCGAAAGCCTCTACCCAGAGCTGGTCGAGGTCGAGCCTGGAGCGGATCGACGGGAGGGCATCCTTGCGGATCCTGGAGCCTGCCTCGAGCGTAGCGAGCGTCCACCGCAGCCGGATCGGTGAATCGGGATCGATATAGCCCTTGATCGCGCTGCCGAGCACCGTGAGGACGGCCTGCCTCACGCGGTCATATTCCTCATCCGCGACGCGTTGGATGGTCCGGATGACGTTCGGCCAGTCCACCCCGGGGGCGACGCCGCTCTCGCCGAGCCGCGCGAGCGCGCGCGTCTGCTCGGCCGCCCAGCTTGCGACGTCCGTGTCGTAGAGCGTCCAGTCGGCGGGTCCGGTCACCCGGGTCCCCTCCGGTCGGCCTGCAATTTCGCGATCAGCGCCTCGACGTCGATATCCTTGCCGAGCAGATCTCCAATCCCGAAGGGACACGTCTCCGGGACGTCCGCCGGGAAGGGCCGGCTGTAGATCTTGAGGCTGGATCGCGCACGCTTGAGGGCGTCTTGCCAGAGCTCGTCGAGGTCGAGCCCGGCACGCATGGCAGGCGTGACGCGTCCGGAGGCCTGATCGAGAAAGCTCGCGATCTCCTGCCGCCAGGCCCGGGCGGACAGCGAGTCCGGGTCCGCCACGACCTTGATGAGGTGCGACAGGGCGTTGGTGAGAAGGCTCTCGACCGCGTGTCGTTCGCTCCGCCCCACGCTTTCGATCTCCTCGATCACGTTGGCCCAGTCGACGCTGTTGGTGATGCCGGCCTCGGCCAGGCGGCGCAGTTCCTCGACCTGGCGGTCGGCCCAGGCGACGATGTCGGTCTCGTAGAGCGAGGTATCGGTCATGGCGCTACGCCGGTGAATGTCGGGCAGGATCCGGAGCCGCGCAAGGCATCGCCTGACAAAGCCGACATCGGCTGACAGCGGCGGACAGGATTGCTAAGCCGCACCGGCCAACAAGGACCAGTCTTGCGCTACTATATCGGGCTCGCCACCACCTTCCATGACCCGGCCATCGCCATTGTGGCCCCGGACGGCGAGGTCCTGTTCGCGGAAGCGGCCGAGCGTTTCCTCCAATACAAGCGCGCCCCGAATTGCGAGCCCGACCTCGCGCCCCGCATGGGTGCCCTGCTCCGGCGCTGGGTGCCCGAAGGAGCGGAGGTCGTTGTCGCAACCTCCTGGGGCGAGGACTTTTCGGGTTTTCTCGACGGATCGGCCCGGTCCGGAGCCTTCGACCTCCCATCGCTCGCCGGCCTCTCGCCCGAGCTGAACCGGTCCTTCGTGCCGGAGCGCTCCGAGCGGGCGCTGGTCGCTTCGCTGCACCTGCAGCAGCGCCGGGCCGGGCTCGGCACGCTGCTCGGCGTCGATCGCGCCGGGGGCGGGCGCCGCTTCGCGGAGCTGCGCCGCTACGGCCACCATCTCAGCCATGCCGCCTATGCCTGCGGCACGAGCCCGTTCGAGGAGGCGGCCTGCCTCGTCGTGGACGGCATGGGCGAGACGGGAGCGGCGGCGCTCTTCGCCTGTGAGGGCGGGCGGCTGCGCGAGCTGAAGCGCCATCGCGGCCGCGGCTCTGTCGGCTTCTTCTTCGGCCTCGTGACGGACCTCGCGGGCTTCGACCAAGCCGCCGGCGAGGAATGGAAGATCATGGGTCTCGCGCCCTATGGCCGGCGCGATCCGGACCTGATGGCGCTCCTGCGGCGGCTGTATCGCGTCGAGGGCGAGCGGCTGACCTTCGCGGATGCGGAGACGATCCGGGCGGTCGCGGCGGAGATCCTGGCCCGCCGCCCGCCCGGGGCGGAGAAGGAGGGCTGGGCCGATCTCTCCCGCTGCGGCCAGGATGCGTTCGAGGAGATGATGGCCGCCTATCTGGCCGAGGCGCGGGCGCTGTCCGGCTCGCAGAACCTCGTCCTCGCCGGCGGCTGCGCACTGAATTCCTCGTTCAACGGCAAGATCGCCGGCCGGCACGGCTTCGGCCACCTGCACGTCCCCTCCGCGCCGGCCGATGACGGCAATGCCATCGGGGCCGCCTGGCTCGCGCTGGCGCAGGACGATCCGGCCTGGCGCGCCGCGCCGGGGCCCGCGACGCCCTATCTCGGCTCGGCCGTCTCGACGGAGCCGCTGGAGCGCATGACGGCCTGGGAGCCGCGCCTGCGCCATCTCGGGCACGAGGGCGTGACGGAGGCGGCCGCCGACATCCTGGCGGACGGCAAGCTGGTCGGCTGGGTCCAGGGCCGGGCCGAGTTCGGCCCGCGCGCGCTCGGCAACCGTTCCATCCTGGCCGATCCCCGCCCGGCCGACGCCAAGGAGCTCCTGAACGCCAAGGTGAAGTACCGCGAGGCTTTCCGGCCCTTCGCGCCCTCCATCCTGGCCGAGCATGGACCCGCCTGGTTCGAGGATTACCAGGACAGCCCATACATGGAGCGGACGCTCGTGTGGCGCGAGGAGGTCCGCCCCCGGGTGCCGGCCGTCGTGCACGAGGACGGGACGGGCCGGCTGCAATCGGTCACGGCCGAGCGCAACCCGCGCTACGCGGCGCTGATCCGCGCCTTCGCGGAGCGCAGCGGCGTCCCCATCCTGCTGAACACGAGCTTCAACGTGATGGGGAAGCCGATCCTGCACACGGCCGAGGACGCCATCCTGATGTTCTACACGACCGGCCTCGACGCCATCGTCGTCGAAGACTGGCTGCTGACAAAGACCTAAAGCGAACCAAGCCTGGCCCGGCAGGAACAGCACTCCGCAGCGCGCGGTTGCCCGGATGTTCCGCTGCTGGGCCCGCCATGCTGAGATCCGGCGATCTCTCGTCCCCGTCCAGGCCGGGGCCGACCGAGGATCCCGCATCGGGCGAAATCCCGGCAGCGGCGGCGAAGCCCGGCGGAAAGCCGGCGCGAAGCCTCCTGCGGCGGCACCCGATCGGCGCCGCGATCGGCGCCCTGCTCCTGCTGGCAGCGATCGTGGGCGGCGGCCTCTGGTATATCGAGGCGCGCCAATTCGAGACGACGAACGACGCCTTCATCGCCGCGCGCACGTTCTCGGTCGCCCCGAAGGTCTCCGGCTACATCGCCGAGGTGTTCGTCGAGGATAACCAGCACGTCGCGGCCGGGGCCCCCATCGTCCGGATCGACGAGCGCGACTTCAAGGTGGGGATCACCAAGGCCGAGGCCGACATCCAGTCCGCGGAGGCGGCGATCCAGTCCGCGGCCGCCCAGACCACGGAGCAGGAGAGCCACGTCCGGGAATCGGAGGCACAGGTCAAGCAGAGCGAGGCTGCGCTCACCTACGCGCGCGACGAGAACGAGCGCGCGCAGGATCTCCTCCGGCGCGGCGCCGGAACCGTGGAGCGCGCCCAGCAGACCGCCTCCACGCTGATCCGGGCGCAGGCGACCCTCGCGGGATCCCAGGCGGCCCTGAACGCCGCCGCCACGCAGGTCGCAGTGATCGAGGCGCAGCGCAAGCGGGCCGAGGCGAGCCTCGCGGAGGCCCGCGCGGAGCTCGACCAGGCCAAGCTGAACCTCGCCTACACGAACGTCACGGCCCAGCAGGCCGGCCGCATCGCGCGCCTGACGGCCGCGAAGGGAGAGCTCGCCCAGGCCGGACAGTCGCTCTCGATGTTCGTTCCGGACGACGTGTGGGTGACGGCGAACTTCAAGGAGACGCAGCTGGATCTCATCCGCCCGGGCCAGAAGGCGGAGATGACCATCGACGCCTATCCGGGCCGGACCTTCCACGGCCATGTCCAGTCCATCCAGCCCGGGTCCGGAACCGCCTTCAGCCTGCTCCCGGCCCAGAATGCGACGGGCAACTACGTCAAGGTGGTCCAGCGTGTCCCCGTGAAGCTCGTCTTCGACGACCTGCCGCAGGACGTCACGATCGGGCCGGGCATGTCCGTCGTCCCCTGGGTTCGGGTTCGGTGAGCGCCGAGCCGCAGGCTCTGCAGGTCAGCAATCCCTGGCTCGTCACGGTCGCCATCTCGATCGCGACCTTCATGGAGGTGCTCGATTCGACGATCGTGAACGTGTCGCTGCGCTACATCGCGGGCGGGCTCGCGGTCGGACCGGACGAGGCGTCCTGGGTGGTCACCTCGTATCTCGTGGCCAATGCGATCGTCCTGTGTGCCTCGAGCTGGATCTCGGAGGCGATCGGGCGCCGGCTCTTCTTCCTGACCTGCGTGGCGATCTTCACGGTCTCGTCCATCCTGTCCGGCCTGTCATGGAGCCTCAACTCGCTCCTGTTCTTCCGCATCGTGCAGGGACTGGCGGGCGGCGGCATGACGCCGGTCGCGCTGTCGATCCTGGCCGTGACCTTCCCACCGGAGAAGCGCGCCCAGGGCTTCGCCCTCTACGGCGTGGCGGTGGTGGTCGCCCCGGTCGTCGGGCCGACGCTGGGCGGGTGGCTCACCGACTCGCTCTCCTGGCACTGGTGCTTCTTCATCAACGGACCGGTCGGCATCCTCTGCTTCGTGCTGATCTGGGTTCTGCTGAAGGATACGCCGGAGGCGGTGCGGCAGCGGGCGGAGCGCTGGCGGAGGGGCATCGGGTTCGACTGGATCGGGTTCATCCTCGTCGCCGGCTTTCTCGCGTGCCTCCAGGTCTGCCTGGCGGAGGGCCAGCGCAAGGACTGGTTCGCCTCCGACTTCATCCGCGTTTTCGGCACCCTTTCGGCGGCCTGCCTCGTGCTCTCCATCCCGTGGGAGCTGAGCCGCGCGAAGCCGCTGATCGACATGCGCATGCTGGGGACCCGCCAGTTCGGATCCTGCTTCGTCATCATGCTGGCCACGGGCGGGGTCCTGATGGCCACCACCCAGTTCATGCCGCAGCTTCTCCAGGATTATTACGGCTACACGGCCATGCTGGCCGGCCTCGCGCTCTCGCCGGGCGGCCTCGTGACGGCCGTCATGATGGCCGTCATCGCGCGGGCTAGCCGCTACGTGCCCGGCAAATACCTGATCGCGGGCGGCGCCCTCATCGTCGCCGGCGCCATGTACAACCTGACGAAGATCTATGCGGGGCTGGATTTCGACTGGTTCGTCTGGCAGCGCGTCTATCTCGGCGTCGGCCTGCCGATGATCTTCCTGGCGATCACCAGCGCGTCATACGACGGCATCCCGCCCGAGAAGACCGACCAGGCCTCCGCGATGATCAACGTCGCCCGGAACACGGGCGGATCCATCGGGGTCGCCATCGCCCAGAACGTGCTCGCGGAGCGGCAGCAATTCCACCAGAGCCGGCTGGTGGAGAACGCCATCCCGTCGAACCCGCAATACCAGGAGGCTCTCCGCCAGGTGACGGAGTATTTCTCGCAGGCCGGCTCCATCGCCGAGGCGAAGGCGCAGGCCTTTGCCTGGATCGCGAAGGAAGTGCAGCTCCAGGCCGCCTTCCTCAGCTACATGGATGTCTTCTTCGTGCTGGCCCTGATGTCCCTGGCCATGGTGCCGCTGGCCTTCCTGCTCCGCTCGTCGGTCGGCGGCAGCCCGGCGGGGGGACGCTGACGCGGAGCCTTATTCCGCCGGCGCGCTCGTCGTCAGGGCGAGGGCGTGGAGAACGCCGCCCATGCGGCCTTGCAGCGCCCCGTAGACCATCTGGTGCTGCTGCACCCGGCTCTTGCCGCGGAAGGCCGCGGAGGTGACGCTCGCCGCGTAATGGTCGCCGTCGCCGGCCAGATCCTTGATCTCCACCACGGCGTCGGGCAGCGCCTCCTTGATCATCCGCTCGATCTCGGCCGCATCCATGGCCATGGGTCATGTCCTCCGGGTCAGGCCGCCATCTCGAGCTCGGGCGCGGGCCCGGCCATGTAGGTGGGCAGCCAGGATTCGTGTGCGCTCTTCAGGTCCGCGACCGCGATCTGCTCTTCGTCGCCGAGCGAGACCACGTCGCCGCCGGTCGTGCCGAGATACCAGGTCGGGATGCCGAGGCCATGCGCCTCCTGCCGGACCTGGTGAAGCTCGGCGGTCGAGAGCGTGACGAGGTAGCGGGCCTGGTCCTCGCCGAAGAAGAAGGCATGGGCCGGCAGCGTTGAGGGCAGGTCCCTCGGCTGGACGGCGATGCCGATCCCGAGGCCGATCGCCATCTCGGCCAGCGCCACCGCGAGCCCGCCATCCGAGAGGTCGTGGACCGTGTCGGTCCGGCCGGCCCGGATCAGGCCGCGAACGAAATCGCCGACCTTCCGCTCCGCCGCGAGGTCGACGGGCGGCGGGGCGCCCTCTTCGCGGCCGCAGATGTCGCGCAGATAGACCGACTGCCCGAGCCAGCCCTCCGTGCTCCCCAGCAGCAGCACGGCCTCGCCGGCGCGCTTGAAGGGGATCGAGGCCCGGACGGACACGTCGTCGACGACGCCCACGCCGCCGATCGTCGGGGTGGGCAGGATGCCCGTGCCGTTGGTCTCGTTGTAGAGGGAGACGTTCCCGGACACGATCGGGAAGTCGAGCGCGCGCGCGGCCTCGCCGATGCCCCGGATGCAGCCGACCAGCTGGCCCATATATTCGGGCCGCTCCGGATTGCCGAAGTTCAGGTTGTCGGTCAGCGCGAGCGGCAGCCCGCCGACCGCCGTGATGTTGCGCCAGGCCTCCGCCACGGCCTGCCGGCCGCCCTCGACCGGGTCCGCCTCGCAGTAGCGCGGCGTCACGTCCGTGGTGAGCGCGAGGCCCTTCGGCCCGTCCTCGACGCGGACGAGCGCGGCGTCGCCACCCGGGCCGTCCACGGTGTTGCCGAGGATCAGGCTGTCATACTGCTCCCAGACCCAGCGCTTGGAGCAGAGGTCGGGCGAGCCGATGAGCCGACGCAGCGCCTCGGCGTTCGAGACGGGCGGCTCGACGCTCTCGGGCGCGATCGCGGGCTGGTAGGTGTTGGCGAGATGAGGGCGGTCATAGACCGGCGCCTCGTCGCCGAGTTCCTTGATCGGCAGGTCCGCCACCGTCTCGCCGCCATGCTTCACGACGAAGCGCAGCGTGTCGGTGGTCTGCCCGATGATCGCGAAATCGAGGCCCCACTTGCGGAAGATCCCCTCGGCGACCTCCTCCATGCCGGGCTTGAGCACCATGAGCATGCGCTCCTGGCTCTCCGACAGCATCATCTCGTAGGCCGTCATGCCGGCCTCGCGGGTCGGCACGGCGTCCAGGTCGAGCTCGACGCCCAGATTCCCCTTGGCGCCCATCTCGACCGCCGAGCAGGTGAGGCCCGCCGCGCCCATGTCCTGGATCGCGATGACCGAGCCCGATTGCATCAATTCGAGACAGGCTTCGAGAAGCAGCTTTTCCGCGAAGGGATCGCCGACCTGGACGGTCGGGCGCTTCTCTTCCGAGGATTCGTCGAAAGCCGCGGACGCCATCGTGGCGCCGTGGATGCCGTCGCGCCCCGTCTTCGAGCCGAGATAGACGATCGGGTTCCCGACGCCCGTTGCGGCCGCGTAGAAGATCGCGTCGGTCTTCGCGAGGCCGACCGCCATCGCGTTGACCAGGATGTTCCCGTCGTAGCGGGAGTGGAAGCCGACCGAGCCGCCCACGGTCGGCACGCCGAAGGAATTGCCATAGCCGCCGATGCCGGCCACGACGCCTGCCACCAGATGGCGCGTGCGCGGGTTGTCCGGCGAGCCGAAGCGGAGCGCGTTCAGGGCCGCGATCGGCCGCGCCCCCATGGTGAAGACGTCGCGCAGGATGCCGCCCACGCCCGTCGCCGCGCCCTGGTAGGGCTCGATGAAGGACGGGTGGTTGTGGCTCTCCATCTTGAAGACGCAGGCCTGTCCGTCGCCGATATCGATGACGCCTGCATTCTCGCCCGGCCCCTGGATCACCCAGGGGGCCGAGGTCGGCAGCGTGCGCAGATGCATGCGCGACGACTTGTACGAGCAGTGCTCGTTCCACATCGCCGACACGATGCCGAGCTCGACGATCGTCGGCTCGCGCCCGATCAGGCCGCAGAATCGCTTGTACTCGTCCTCGGTCAGCCCGTGCTCGCGAACGAGTTCGGGCGTGATCCGCACAGTCTTGGCCGCCATGGAGTTCCGTCTGACCTTTCCCCGGCCGCTTAAGGCCTAGAGCTCCGGCTGGCAACGCGCCGCCCCGGTGACTCGAACTGGCACGATGCCGGATCTGTGCCGAAACGGCACGGAATCGGCTGGCACGCGCATCGCTCCTACCGGCCCGCAGGCGGAAAACGGCCCGGGAGGCGGCAGATGCAGGTGCTTCGGCGTTTCAAGGCGGATCAGCGCGGTGCGACCGCGATGCTGTTCGGTCTCGCTGCACTCCCGCTCATGGGGGCGGTCGGGGCGGCGGTCGATTACAGCCAGGCCGCGAACTACCACACCCAGATGCAGCGCGCGGTCGACGCGACGGCCCTCGCCATCGTGCGGGAGCCCGCGACGCTCACGGCCCGCGAGATCCAGCAGAAGGGGGAGCAGTACCTGGCCGCCACCCTCCGGGGCGGGCCTGCGACGCGGCTCGACTCCGTCTCCGTCACCCGCGTCGGCAACACCGTGAAGGTCGCCACGGCCGCCACGATGGATACGTCGATCATGAAGGTGCTGGGCATCAGGACGGTGCCGGTCAGCGCCCGGTCCGAGGCCGTCTGGGGCACCGGCACGGAGAAGGTCGAGGTCGCGCTCGTCCTCGACAACACCTGGTCGATGAACGACAGCATCGGCGGCAAGCGGAAGATGGACGAGCTCAAGTCGGCCGCGAAGGGCCTGCTGGACAACCTGCGCACCCTGGCCACCCAGCCGGATTCGGTGAAGGTCTCCATCGTGCCCTTCGACACCGAGGTCCGGCTCGACGCCAACGCGAACCGCTACAAGCCCTGGTTCCGCTGGAGCAACGAGAAGAAGGACAAGCCGGCCTGGACCGGCTACGTCGTCGATCGCTACGGCAGCTTCGCGACCTCCGATGCGCCTCCGTCCTCCGGCAACAGCCTGTTCCCGGCCCAGAAGGAGACGCAGTACAAGACGGACAGCCGCTTCGCGAGCTACATGCGCACGGACCTCCAGCCGATCCGGGCCCTGACTTCCCTCAACAGCTACTCGGACTACTCGCAGCTGGTCGGCGTCGTGAACGGGATGCAGCCGCGGGGCTACACCAACATCGCGCTCGGCGCGATCTGGGGCGCCGCCACCCTGTCGCGGTCCGAGCCCTTCACGGAAGGCGCCCAGGCCGGCACCAGGGGCGTCAAGAAGTACATGATCGTCCTCACGGACGGCGACAACACGGCGAGCCACATCGACGGCGCGTTCGAGAACGCCGATTGGGAAGGCGGCTCGAAGAGGACCAAGATGGTCGCCGCCATGGATTCCAAGACGCTGTCCGCCTGCTCGACCGCGAAGGATGCCGGCGTGGAGGTCTTCACGATCAAGCTCCTCAAGGGGAACGAGACCATGCTGAAGAGCTGCGCGTCCCAGGCCGGCAACTATTTCGATGTCCAGAATTCCGGCCAGCTGTCCCAGGTCTTCGGCCTGATCTTCGACGCCATCTCCGGGACGCGCCTGACGCATTGAGGTTGCACCGCGCGGGGAGGCCCGTTCCGCTTTGCGGGGCGGGCCTTCTTGTGTGGAGCTGAGCAGGGGCCACATTTCCCGTGCGGGCGCATGGCGCCCCTGGAGGAGGAGATGGCGGTCACCCACACGGCGATGTTCGAGGCGATCAAGGCGACCGGGCCGACCCGGGCCGAGACGCTCGCCAGGCTGGATGCGCTCGCGACCCTGATGGACAGCGCCATCACGGTCCCGGGTACGCGACTGAGGCTCGGGCTCGATGCCGTGATCGGCCTCGTGCCGGGCATCGGCGACCTCGCCTCCGCCCTGATCTCCAGCTACATCGTCTGGGAGGCGCGGCGGCTCGGGCTGCCCCGGTGGAAGGTCGCCCGCATGATGGGCAATGTCGCGGTCGACACGACGATCGGCGTCATCCCGGTTGTGGGCGACTTCCTGGACGTGTTCTACAAGTCCAACCGCCGCAATCTGAAGATCCTGCGCGATCACCTCGAGCAGGAGCGGCGGCGCCCGGGCGCTGATGGCGTGATCGACGCCGAGTACACGGTGGTGCGGAGAGGTTGATGAGGCGCCTACTTTGGGCGGCAGGCTGGGTCGGGGTCTTCTTCTGGTCGGTCTTCGCCTTCGCCGCCTACGGCCTCGTGGAACTGATCGGCGGCGCCTTCATGCGCAACGCCGACGTGTTCTCGGCCGATCCCGGAACCGTGGAGTGGCTGTTCAACGTCTTCAGCTGGCTGCGCGGCTTCTCGACCTCGGCCATCCTGGTGATCTGGGGCCTCGTCTCGCTCGCCATCCTGGCAGTGCCATGGCTGTTCGATCGCCTGACCTCCTCGACCATCCAGGCGGGGCCGTACCAGAGCGCGCCGCCGCCACCGCGGCGCGACGGCGTGATCGATCTCGGGCCGAACGACTACACGGTCCGTGACCCCGAGGCCGGGCGGCCCGGTCCGGCACCGCGGATCGGCCCGCGCGCCTGACCTCGACCGCGCGATGCGGCTGGCGCTCTACCAACCGGACATTCCGCAGAATGCCGGCACCATGATGCGGACCGCCGCGTGCCTCGGCGTCGCCGTCGACCTGATCGAGCCGGCCGGCTTCGACGCCTCGGACCGAAATCTCCGGCGCGCCGGGCTCGACTACCTCGACGCGCTCGAACTCACCCGGCATGTGTCCTTCGCGGCCTTCGACGAGGCGCGCCGCGCCGCGGGCGCCCGGCTGATCCTGGCGACGACGCGCGCGGCCGTGCCCTACAC
>JAFAEL010000278.1 GCA_023423995.1 Pseudomonadota bacterium
GATCGCGCTCGCGCCCTTGACCTTCCGGGAGTTGAGCTACCACCCGCTACGCGACTTCCAGCCTGTCGTGCGCGCCGTGGACTTCCAACTGGTGGTCGCCGCGGGCGCGGCAGCCGGGGCGAAAGACCTGCCCGGCTTCGTCCGCTGGCTTTCGGACAACCCGGACAAGGCAAACCTCGCCGTACCCCTTCAAGCAAGCCTGTCGCACCTGACGGCACTCCGCTTCGCGGAGGCCGCCGGCACCAAAACGACGATGGTCATCTACCGCGGCACCGCACCCGCGATGCAGGACATCCTCGGTGGGCGGCTTGCCGGCGGAGTGGCGGCGGTCGGCGACTTCATCGAGCAGCACCGGGCCGGGACCATGCGCATCGTCGGCGTATCCGGAACGAAGCGCGCACCCTCGCTGCCGGACGTGGCGACCTTTTCCGAGGGTGGATTGAAGGGCCTCGAAGGGAACGGCTGGAACGGATTTCTCCTGCCGTCCGGGGCTCCTTCCGAGGTCGTCGAGTTCCTGAACCGCGAGATCGCCGCCGTGGTCGCCTCTCCGGAGGTCGCCAGGAAGCTGGACCAACTCGGCTTCGTTCCGTCCGAGCCGAACAGCCCAGCCCAGTTCGCGGCATCCATCCAGAGCGAGATGGACGCGTGGCGGCCGATCGTGAAGGCGTCTGGTCTCGAGCAGTGATCTCGCCGCCAGTCTGATTCACGCTCCGGCGGATCATGCTCTAGGACAGGCTCCGATGACCTTCTCGGCGCTGGATTCGGAACTCGTCGGCCCGCTATTCGCCACGGCGGAGATGCGGGAGGTGTTTTCCGATCGGGCGCGCCTCGCTGCGATGCTGCAGGTTGAGGCGGCGCTGGCCACCGTGGAGGCGAAGCTCGGCCTCGTGCCCGACGCGCTCGCCCCTGCCATCGCGGCGATCGACCCAGGGAGCTTCGACCTGGCCGAACTCGGGGAGGCGACGGCCCTTGCCGGCGTGCCGACGATCCCCTTCGTGAGCGCCGTCCGGAAGCGCCTGCCGAAGGAGCTTGAGCCGGCCTTCCACAAAGGCTCCACCACCCAGGATATCCTCGACACCGCGCTCGTCCTGCAGCTCGCGCGGGCCTTCGATCTCGTCGCCGGCGATCTCGACGCCATCCTGGCGAGCCTCTCCCGGCTCGCCGCCGCGCACCGGGAGACGCCCTGCGTCGGCCGGACCTACCGCCAGCAGGCGCAGCCGACGAGCTTCGGGTTCAAGGTTGCGGTTTGGGCCGCCGGCATCGCCGAGGTCGCGGCGGAGCTGCCGTCCCTGCGCGGCCGGGTGCTCCGCGCCTCGCTCTCCGGCCCGGTCGGCACCCTGTCGAGCCTGAAGGAAAAGGGCCCGGAGGTCGCCGACGGCGTCGCGGCCGAACTCGCGCTTCACCCCGCGCCGATCGCCTGGCACACGCGCCGCGCCGCCATCGCCGGCGCAGGCGCCTGGCTCGCAACCCTGATCGGAGCGCTCGCCAAGATGGCGACGGACATCGTCGATCTCGCCTCGACGGAGGTCGGCGAGGTGACGGAGCCCCACCTTCCGGGCCGCGGCGGCTCCTCTGCGATGCCGCACAAGCGCAACCCGGTTTCTTCGACCGTCATCCTGTCGGCTCACGGCGCTGCCCCCGGCTTCGCCGCCATGCTCTTTGCCGCGATGGCATCCGAGCACGAGCGCCCCGCCGGGTCGTGGCATGCCGAGTGGCACCTCCTTCCGAGCCTGTTCGGCATGGCGTCGGGAGCGCTTGCCGAGGCGTGCCGGCTCGCGGAGGGGATCGTCCCAGATCCGGAGCGAATGCTGAAGAACCTCGACGCCACCGGAGGGCTGCTCTTCGCCGATGCCCTGGCCGCGAAGCTCTCGGCGAAGCTCGGCGGCAGCGGGGCCCACGAGAAGCTCGAGAAGGCCGCCGGACAGGTCCGCGAGAGCGGCCGGAGCCTTCGCGAGGTCCTCGGGGACGACACGGAGATGGCCCGGGCGCTCGGGGCGGAGGAGCTGGATGCGAGCTTCGACCCCATACCGGCCGTGAGGGCGGCGGGACCGTGGATCGATCGCGCGCTCTCCGACATACCAACGATCAGAGAAGCGCTGAGCAGGCGCGTTTAGGGAGCCCGCCACCCATGCCGAAGATCCTCGCGAACGGGGTCGAGCTCTATTACGAGCTCACCGGTCCCGAAGGGGCGCCCGTCATCGCCTTCTCCAATTCGCTCGGCACCACGCTGGAGATGTGGGACGCCCAGGCGCAGGCCCTGTCGGGCCAGTTCCGCTGCCTGCGCTACGACACGCGCGGCCACGGCCGTTCGGCGACGACCGAGCCCGGCTTCTCTGTCGATGATCTTGCGGAGGACCTCAACGGCCTTCTCGATGCGCTCGGGATCCGCCGTGCCCATGTGGTCGGCCTCTCGCTCGGCGGCATGACGGGCCAGGCTCTCGCCGTTCTTCATCCGGAGAAGGTGGACCGCCTCGTCCTCGTCGCGACCGCCGCCTACCTCCCGCCCGAGAGCCTCTGGCGCGAGCGGGCCGAGATGGTGCAGGCCCAGGGGATGGCGGCCGTCGCAGACAACGTGATCCAGCGCTGGTTCACGCAGCCGTCTCAGGCGAGCGAGGGCGCGCAGGCGACCCGGCGCATTCTCCTGGAGCGGATCAACCCGCGCGGCTACGCCAATTGCTGCCTCGCCATCGGCCCGATGGACCTCCGCCCGCGCCTCGGCGCGGTCAGGGCACCCACGCTCGTGATCTCGGGCGCGCAGGACCCGGCGACGCCGATCGCCATGGGCGAGGAGATCGTCTCGCTCATCCCGGGAGCCGAGTTCGTGGTGGTTCCGGATGCCGCGCACCTTATCGCCGTGGAGCGTCCGGAGGTTCTGACCGGCCACATCGCACGCTTCCTTGCCCCTGGGGTGGGCGAGCGTCACCCGTCGGCGGTTCCCGGCAACAGGGAGGGGGATTTCCAGGCCGGGCTCGCGAATCGGAAGAACGTGCTCGGCGCCGAGCACGTCGAGCGATCGATGAAGAATGCCGGCGCGTTTGCCGGCCCCTGGCAGGATTTCATCACGCGCTATGCCTGGGGCGAGATCTGGGGCGACGACACGCTGCCCTGGAAGACGCGCTCGATGATCGTGCTCTCGATCACCCTCGCCCTTGGCAAGGAGGAGGAGTTCAAGCTCCACCTCCGGCCGGCGCTGAAAAACGGGGTCACGATCGACGAGCTGCGCGCCCTTCTGAAACAATGCGCAATCTATGCAGGCGTGCCAGCCGCGAACGGGGCGTTTCGCTGGGCGCGCGAGGTTCTGGGCGACGAACTCGGCTGAGCGTTGCGAGCTTTCGCGAGCGGAGAGGATGGGAGCATAGGATCCGGTGATGCAAGGATCCTTGTCTTCTCTCGCCTTTCGGCGCGACAGGAGGCATTCTTGCTCGGCATGGCGGGAGACGCGGATGAGCCAACGCGGAGCCGAGTTTCTGATCGATTGGGTCGAGGCCAACATCAACCCCGAGGATTACCCGCCAGAGGGTAACAAGCTCATCGCGGAGCAGAAGGCGGAGCAGTGCCTCGCGGCCGCGCAGGCAGCCGGGCTGACGAGGGCGGAACTGGAGGCGGAGGTCGGACCTCTGGCGGGGTTCATGAACGTTCGCATGTCGACGCCGCCCGACCCGGACCTGCACTGGGCGTCGAATCCCAGCGGATCGACGGTCCACTAGATTGGACGGTTATCGGGTCGCGCCCAGCCAACCTAGGCGCGGGCCGGTCGAGCCGTTGGCCGGTGAATGAGGAGCGTCACCCCCCACAGCACGACGCCGATCGCGAGCAGTACCCCGGCGATCGTGTACTGGACAGGATCGCGCCCGGTCCACGGTCCGGCCAGGAACGCGCAGGATAGAGCGCCGATGATCGGCAGGATCGTCGGCGTCCGGAAATGCTGGTGCGCCACGGGATCGCGGCGCAGCACGAGCGCCGCGACGTTCACCACCGAGAACACGCAGAGCAGAAGCAGGGCCGTCGTGCCGCCGAGCGCCGGCACCGTGCCGACAAACGTGACCAGACCGAACGCGAGAAGGCTCGTGAAGCCGATCGCCATATAGGGCGTGCGCCTCGTCTGGTGGACGCGCCCGAGCACTTCCGGAAGCACGCCTTCCCGGCTCATCCCGTAGATGAGCCGGCTCGCCATCAGCATGTTGATGAGGGCGCTGTTTGCGACGGCGAACATCGTGATGAAGGCGAAGATCCCGATCGGAAAGCCCGGAGCTCCAGCCTGGACGACCTTGAGGAGCGGCGTCTCGCCTTCGCCGAGTTGTTCGGGGGCGACCAGCGTAACGGCCGAGATCGAGACCAGGACATAGATCGTCCCCGTGATGGCCAGCCCCGCGAGGAGGACCTTCGGGAATATCCGCGTTGGATCCTTGCATTCCTCCGCCATGTTCACGGAGTCTTCGAAACCGACCATGGCGAAGAAGGCGAGGGTCGTGCCCGCGATGATGGGCCAGATGAACCCCGTCTCGGGATCGACGCGGAACTGCGTGATCCGGGAGACGTCCCCCTGCCCGGCGCCGATCGCCCAAAACCCGATCGTGATCACGATCAGAAGGCCTGTCAGCTCGACCGAGGTGAGCACGACGTTCGCCTTCACGCTCTCCCCGACGCCCCGGAAATTGACGATGGCTACGGCCGCCATGAAGAGCAGGGCGAGGCCGGTGATCGTGAAGCCCGCCGCCTGCACCCCGAATGCGCTGGCGAAGTTCGCCGCGAAGGCGCGAGAGGCGGTGGAGGCCGAGGTGATGCCGGAGCACATCACGGCAAAGGCCACAATGAATGTCAGGAAATGGATGCCGAACGCCTTGTTCGTATACAGCGCGGCCCCGGCAGCCCTCGGGTACTTCGTGACGAGCTCGAGGTAGCTGAACGCCGTCACGAGAGCGACCAGGAAGGCAACCAAGAAAGGAAGCCACACGGCACCCCCGACCTGCTTCGCGACCTGTCCCGTCAGCGCGTAGATGCCGGTGCCGAGGATGTCTCCGACGATGAAGAGCAGGAGGAGCCACGGTCCCATCACCCGTTGAAGGCTCGGTTCGCTGCTCGGAGGCGCCTCGCTGGTGACGCTCACCTGGTCCTCGGCGGCCATTGCTCGTGTCCCCGCTCCGCTTGTGCCTCAAGCAGAAACGCAGGCGGGGCGCGTGGTTTCCCTGCCGAGCGCCTCAGCCGCTCAGATTGACGGGCAGCGCGGCGAAGCCCCGGAAGCGGATGCGGGCCGAGCGCTCCGGCTCGCCCGCCGGAGCATAATCCGGGAACCGCTGCAGAAATCGCCGGAGCGCGATGCGTCCCTCGAGGCGCGCTACGGCCATCCCCACGCATTGGTGGATCCCGCTTGCGAAGGCCAGGTGCCGGTTCGGCTGGCGTCCGATGTCGAAGCGGTCGGGATCCGGGAACTGGTCCGGGTCCCGGTTCGCGGCACCGATGCAGATCGTGATCTGGGTGCCGGCCGGATAGCGCTCGCCCCCGAGCTCCGTCTCGCAGGTCGTGGCCCGGTTGCCGAGCTGGTTGGAACTCTCGTAGCGCAGGATTTCCTCGACGGCGGTACGGACCAGGTCCGGCTCGGCCAGAAGACGGGCCCGTTCGCCGGGGTGGTCGATGAGAAGTTGCAGGCCGTTGCCGATCAGGTTCGTCGTCGTCTCATGCCCGGCATTGAGGATGAAGATGCAGTTCTGGAGAAGCTCCTTCTCCGAAAGCCGCTCTCCATCGGCCTCGCCCTGGATGAGGCGGGTCAGGATATCCTTTTCCGGATCGCCCGGGCGGCGTCGGCGGTCCGCTACCAAGGTCTCCAGGTAGGCGAGGAACTCGGAGACGGCCTGGTTGCCCGGGTTCAGCCGCGCCGGATCCGACCCGGGCTCGAGCGCGCCGAGGATCGCCAGCGACCAGGCGCGCAGCGGTCCGCGCTCGTCGTGTGGGATCCCGAGCAGGTTGCCGATCACCTCCACCGGGATCGCGGCCGCGAAATCCTCGATCAGGTCGACCACCTCCCGCTCGGCCATGGCGTCGAGCAATCGATCCACCAGCGCTTCGACCCCGGGCTCCATCGCCATCACGGCACGCGGCGTGAGCGCACCGGCGATGATGCGGCGCACGCGCGTGTGCAGCGGCGGATCGTTGAAGACGAGGCTCGTGGT
>JAFAEL010000009.1 GCA_023423995.1 Pseudomonadota bacterium
AGCCAGGACAGGGGAGATGGCATCGTGGCGGCCGGGCGAGGCGCGGCGGGCAGGATGAAGTCGTTGAGTTGTGTCGAAACCGCGGGCATGACGTTCTCCGTAGGACCGCGGGCGTTTCCTTCTATTGCATCGCAACATATGTTGTTGTGCGGCGCACACAAGAATATGGGTTGCAAGCTCGCCATGCGACGGACGCATGCGTTGATGCTTTATCAACCAATCTCATGCCGCAGCGGCATGCAGACGTCTCGAAGGCGGGCGGTCGCCGGAGCGGAGATTGTTGGAGCGCGGCAATGAGAGGCGAGTTTTCCCGACCATGATGCGCTCTAAGCTGCCGACGGGCGTTCACCCGGAGACACTCCTGGTCCACGCAGGGACGCTGCGGTCGGAGTTCAACGAGACGTCGGAGGCGCTCTTCCTGACGCAAGGGCACGTTTATGCCAGCGCGGAGGAGTGCGAGCGACGCTTCGCCGGTGATGAGCCGGGTTTCCTGTACGCGCGGTTCTCGAACCCGACGATCGCGATGTTCGAGGCCAGGATGGCGGCCTTGGAAGGCGCGGAGGCCGCTCGCGCCACCGCAAGCGGCATGGCGGCCGTCACCGCCTCGTTGGTCGGACAGCTCAAGGCCGGCGACCATGTCGTCGCCTCGAAGGCCCTGTTCGGCTCCTGCCTCTATGTCATCGAGGAACTGCTCCCGCGGTTCGGCGTCGCCTCGACGCTCGTCGAGGGAACCGATCTCGATCAATGGCGCGCGGCGGTCCGGCCACAGACGCGGACCTTCTTCCTTGAGAGTCCCGCAAACCCGACGTTGGAGGTGATCGACATCGCCGCGGTGGCGGAAATCGCCCACCGGGCCGGCGCCACCCTCGTGGTCGACAACGTGTTTGCGACTCCGCTCTGGCAGAGGCCCCTCGAACTCGGGGCGGATTGCGTCGTCTACTCGACCACGAAGCATGTCGACGGTCAGGGCCGCTGTCTCGGGGGAGTGGTGCTGGCCTCCGCCGATTTCATCGGCGCCCACATCCACAACCTGCTCCGGCAGACCGGACCGGCAATGTCTCCTTTCAATGCCTGGGTCATGCTGAAATCGCTGGAAACGCTCCCGGTCCGTGTCGAGCGGCAGACGCGGTCTGCCGCGCAGCTTGCCGACGCCTTGGCGGCGCATCCGCACAGCCTGCGCACGATCTATCCCGGCCGCGCGGATCATCCCCAGGCCGAGATCATCCGGCGGCAGATGAAGAACGGATCGACGCTAATCGCGCTGGACGTCCAGGGCGGCAAGGAGGGCGCGTTCCGGTTCATGAACGCCCTTCGGATCGCGCGCATCTCCAACAATCTTGGAGACGCGAAGACGCTGGTGACCCACCCAGGGACGTCGACGCACCAGCGGCTCAAGCCGGAGGTGCGGGCCGCCATGGGGATTACCGACGGCCTCGTGCGCATCTCGGTGGGACTGGAACATCCCGACGACCTCGTCGGGGATTTCTCCGCCGCGCTCGATCGCGCCGGGTAGGAGCTCCGGTCTAGGCGGCCAGGGCCGCGCCGGGTTTCAATCCCCGGGTGCGGGCGAGCACGCCCAGCCGGGCCAAGGCAGCGTCCAGCGTTTCGTCCCGCTTGGCGAAGCAGAAGCGCACAAGGTTGGTGACGGCGCGGTCCGCGTAAAACGCGCTGACCGGGATCGCCGCCACCCCGTTCTCCGCAACGAGCCTCTGGCAGAAGGCAACATCGTCCGTCTCGCCGAGCGGGGCGATGTCGATGTTGAGGAAGTAGGTGCCGGCGGAGGGCAGGACAGCGAAGCCCAGCTCACGCAGGCCGGTGGTGAAGCGGTCCCGGCTGCGCGCCAAGTCTGTCCGGAGCGCCTCGAAGTGGCTGTCTTCCTTGGATAATCCATAGGCGACCGCGGCCTGAAGGCTCGGAGGCGTCGTGAAGGTCAGGAATTGATGCGCCTTGGCCAGCACGCGCATGATCGCCGGGCAGGCGCAGACAAAGCCGACCTTCCAGCCGGTCAGATTGAAGATCTTGCCGGCCGAGCCGATCTTCACGGTCCGCTCCCGCATGCCCGGGAGCGACACGAGCGGCACGTGCCGCCTGCCGTCGAAGATGACGTGCTCCCAGACCTCGTCGCAGACGGCGATCGCATCGTGCTGGATACAGAACCTGGCCAGGAGCTCGAGATCCGCAGCCGACGCGACCGTCGCGGCCGGGTTCAGGGGATTGTTGAACAGGACGAGCTTCGTGCGCTCCGAAAAGGCAGCGGCCAGCGCCTCCTCGGTCAGGTTGAAGTGCGGCGGCCTGAGGGTGACGAAGCGCGGGACCCCACCCGCCCGCCTGACGAGAGGCAGATAGGCGTCGTACATCGGCTCGAAGAGCACGACCTCATCGCCCGGCTCGATGAGCGCGAGGAGGGCGCCTGCGAGCGCCTCGGTCGCGCCGGAGGTGACCATGACCTCGCTTTCCGGGTCGAGGTCGACGCCATGCCAATGGCCGTAATGCCGCGAAACGGCTTGGCGCAGTTCGGGTATGCCCATCATGGGCGGGTACTGGTTCCAGCCATCGACAACGGCTTCGGCAGCCGCCCGCCGGACATCTTCCGGGCCGGGATCGTCGGGGAAGCCCTGGCCGAGATTGACGGCGCCGGTTTCACGGGCGAGGCGCGACATCGTCTCGAAGACAGTCGTCGGCAGGTCGGCGAAGATCGGGTTCATGAGGTGCTCAGGCGAAGGCGGGCGCTCCTAACACGATGGCCCGCTCGCGGAAAATTCAGTCGTCCGCCGGATAGGTCAGGATCTGCCCTTCGCGGGCCAGGAAGGCGCCCGGCATCCGGGCGCCCATCTCGGCGTCGAGGCGGGCGAGGTACTCGTCGTCGTGCTGCGGGTGGAGGTGGAAGATCGCGAGCGAGGTTACCCCCGCGGCTTCGCAGAGTGCCACGCCCTTCTCCCAGGTCGAGTGTCCCCAGCCGCGGCAGCGCAGGTATTCCGTCTCGGAGAACATGCCATCGTAGATGACCAGATCGCTCCCCGCCACGAACGAGGCCAAATCCGGCGGCGGCCAGGGTTCCTCATGCTCGATGTCGCTGATGTAGCAGATGGCCCGGCCGCCATGGTCGAAGCGGTATCCGGTCGCACCGCCGGGGTGGTTCAGCGGGATGGTCCGCACCTCCAGGCCGTCGTCGAGACGCAGTGGGTCGCCGGCCTTGAAGCCGACATGCTCGAAGGACCCCGGCAATTGGGCGAGGCTAACAGGGAAGAGCGGCGGGGAGAAAAGCCGATCGAGCGCCACCTCTGCCGTCTCGCCACGGAGGTTGCCGCAATGGAGGCGGACGAAGCGGTCGGCCATCAGGGCCGGGCGAAAGAAAGGCAAGCCGCCGACATGGTCGAGATGAAGGTGGCTCAGGAGGATGTCGATGGTCGCCGGGGCATCCGGTCCGAGCTCGACCCCGAGGGCGACAAGGCCCGTCCCGGCATCCACGACGACGAGCCGATCGTTGCACCGGATCTCGACGCAGGGCGTGTTGCCGCCGTAGCGTTCGAACCGTGGACCGCAGGCCGGGACCGAACCGCGGACGCCCCAGAATCTGACCTGCAGGGCGGACAAACCGGCAGCAAGGCTGGTCATTGGGGACTCCATACAGGATCGGGCGAGGCCGTCCGACCGCTTTCCGGCGTGAACGCAGCCGTTGAATGCGCCGCTGACAACCCCGCAAGGGCGCGGCCAGCCTTGAAAGTCACGACCTCGTCGAACAGTTCGGCCGCGCCTTCGAGTTGAGGCGGCACAACCACGACCAGGCCCCGGCCCACCATCGCCGCAGTCAACCGGCGGGTGAGGTCGAGTGCGTCCTGGGCCGGGAGGTCGTTGAGCGCGTGCTCGACCACCTTGTTGTCCGGGACGCGGACAAGACACCGCGCAAGGTCGTTGGCGGCCGAGCGCGCAGGCGAGAGACTGCCGGAGAAGGGATCGAGGCGGCTCTGCAGGCCCACCCGCATGAGTTCGCGCGTGAGGTCGAACTGCTCGAGGACATGCCGCACGACCGCGACCACCCGGGCTCGCGCTTCGGCCTGATCCTCCGCGATTCGCCC
>JAFAEL010000038.1 GCA_023423995.1 Pseudomonadota bacterium
GCCTTGATCCACGGCTCCTCGATGCCGGCGATCTTCATCACGTCCGGCATGTCGGCCGGGTTGTGCAGCTCCTTCACGGAGCCGTCGCGCATCTTCAGGTGATAGACGACGGAGGGTGCGGTCGAGATCAGGTCGAGGTCGAACTCGCGCTCGAGCCGCTCCTGGATGATCTCCAGGTGGAGCAGGCCGAGGAAGCCGCAGCGGAAGCCGAAGCCGAGCGCGGCGGAGGTCTCCATCTCGTAGGAGAAGCTCGCGTCGTTGAGGCGGAGCTTGCCCATCGCGGCCCGCAGGTCCTCGAACTTCGCGGCATCCACCGGGAAGAGGCCGCAGAACACGACCGGCTGCACCGGCTTGAAGCCCGGCAGCGGCTCCTTCGTGCCCTTCTTGTCCTCGGTGATCGTGTCGCCGACCGCCGTGTCCGCCACCTCCTTGATGGAAGCGGTGAGGAAGCCGACCTCGCCCGGGCCGAGTTCGGCCACGTCCTGCATCTTCGGGCGGAACACGCCGACCTTGTCGACGCCGTAGACGGCGCCGGTGCCCATCATCTTGATGGTCATGCCCTTCTTGAGCTTGCCATCGACGATGCGGACAAGAACCACGACGCCGAGATAGGCGTCGTACCAGCTGTCCACGAGCAGCGCCTTCAGGGGTGCGGTCTCGTCGCCCTTCGGCGGCGGCAGCCGCTTCACGATCGCCTCGAGGACGAGATCGATGCCGAGGCCCGTCTTGGCCGAGATCGGCACGGCATCCGAGGCGTCGAGGCCGATCACCTCCTCGATTTGCTCCTTCACGCGATCCGGTTCGGCTGCCGGCAGGTCGATCTTGTTGAGGACGGGAACGATCTCGTGGTTGGCGTCGAGCGCCTGGTAGACGTTGGCGAGCGTCTGCGCCTCGACGCCCTGGGAGGCGTCGACGACCAGGAGCGAGCCCTCGCAGGCGGCGAGCGAGCGCGACACCTCGTAGGCGAAGTCGACGTGGCCGGGCGTGTCCATCAGGTTCAGGACGTAGTCCTTGCCGTCCTGCGCCTTGTATTCGAGCCGGACGGTCTGCGCCTTGATGGTGATCCCGCGCTCCTTCTCGATCTCCATGTTGTCGAGCACCTGCTCGGTCATCTCGCGGGCGGAGAGCGCGCCGGTCTGCTGGATGAGGCGATCCGCCAGCGTCGACTTGCCGTGGTCGATATGCGCCACGATCGAGAAGTTGCGGATGTTGTCGATCGGATGCGTGGTCATGTGACTCGGGCGGCGCCGTCCAGGATCGCGCGCCGGCAGGGGCCGGGACTCACTGGAGCGCGGAAATCGGATTGCACCGCAAATAGCAGCGCGGGCCCTTTCCGCCAAGGGAAGGCGGCATCCTCACGCAGAGGATGCGATTTTCTCGCGCGCCGCCGAGGCGAGGAATGCCGAGCGCGTCAGCCCTCGCTCCCGGGCCGCTTCATCGATCGCCTCGAGGAGCCCGGCATCGAGCGACACGTTGGCCCGGACGGAACGCCCCGCATCGAGAAGCAGCGGAACGCTGGCCACGAGCGCGCCCGCTTCGAAGTCCTCCACGAACTCGGGATCCGCACGGATCGCTTCGAGGGAGCGTGCCGCGGGCGGGGCGAGCCCTGCAGCGACACGATCGCCCATCCACTCGCGCAACGCACGCGTGGCAGTGGCCAGCGCACCGTCCGCGGTATCGCCCATGGCGGTGCAGCCCGGGCAATCGGGAAAGCTCACTCCGAAGGCGCCTGGCTCCCCGTCGATGAGCGCGATGTACCGAGTCATCTCGGCCTCCTGCCAACCTGCCGCCCGAGCGATGGACCGCGCGACGCCCGGCGAGAGCGTCCGATGCCGGGGCACCATGATCTTGATACCCGGGCGGTCAGGATGGGCGAACTTGTCATGCTCGCCGCCACCCTCGTTGATCCAGCCATCCTGGTGCAGCCGGTCGACGACGCGCTTCCTGTTCGTCTCGGCCCTGGGCACCTGCAACCCTCATCTATGCGCATATATATGCGCATGAGGTAGGTTCGTCGAGATGCAGGGCTTCTTCGCGCCCGGCTCCGGTCAGCGCCTCCACCGGCCCAGGATCAGCTGCGCTGCGAGGGCCGCGCCTCCGCCTATGAACCCATCCTTCCTGCCGTCAGTGCAGCGGATAGCGGGCGAGAAGCTCGGCCGTGCGCTGGACGGTCTTGTCGTACCGGCAGGCGGCGATCGCCGTGCCCGTGCCGCTTCCGCTGTTCCACTCGATGACGGTGAGGTCGCCGCAATCGGCGTCCCGGAAGGCCGTCCAGGCCCGCTCGGAGACGAGGAGCGCCTGTCGCCAGGCCACCTTCTGCTCGGGCGTGCGGTCGGAATCCTTCTCGATGATCGAGATCGCCTTCCTGTACGCGTCGTTCAGCCGCTTGTCGGCCCCCGCGGCCGCCGTCTCCATGCAGGCGGCGATCTGCGGCGTGCCGAAGGACGGATCGGTGCAGAGCTTGGCGGAAGGCTGCTCGGCCAGGGCAGGCCCGGCCGCAGAGAGAAAGAGCCCCAGGACCACCCCGCGGCAGAGAGCCGTCATGCCGCTCACCGCGCGAACCCTCCCTCGGTTTCCACCACGGCGGCCGTGCCGTAGGCGACCGCCTCCAGCATGTTCTGGTCCGTCTCGGCGGAATCGAAGCGCATCGTCAGGATGGCGTTCGCGCCCATCTGGGCGGCGTTCTGGGCCATGCGGTCGATGGCCTGGCTGCGCGCCTCCTCGAGCAGCCCGCTATATTCGTTGATCTCGCCGCCCATGATCGAGCGCAGGCCGGCCGCGATGTTGCCGACGGCGCCCCGGCTGCGGACGACGGCGCCGAAACAGGGGCCGCGCACCTCGCGGACCCGGCATCCCGGTATGGTCTCGGTGGTGACGATGATCACGGGCTCTTCTCCTTATCGAGTGGGGGGAAGCGGCATCACGGCGTGCAGGAGAGGTCCCCGCCCGGGCACCTGATCTGCGCCTTGAGATCCGCCGTCCGCTGGCGGGTGAGGTCGGTCCTGCACAGGCCGATGAGCATGGGGGCGATGGTGCCGGAGGCGGCCGGATCGGCGGGGTCGTAGCCGGTGCGCAGGTTGCACTCGGCATCCCGGAACGCGATCCAGGCCCGCTGGGCGGCGACGAGGTTGCGCTGCCCGGCGCCATCGAGCTTGGCGCGGAGCTCGCCATAGGTGCGGTTGAGCTCCGCATCGGCCTTCGCGAAGGCCTCGGCGACGCAGCGATTCGCCTCCATCTGGTTGGGCATGTCCCCGCAGCGGCCGGGATCCTGCGCCCTGGCGCCGCCCGCCGAGAGGAGCAGGGCTGCAAGCCCCGCCGCGAACGCGCTGGTCGTCTTCATCAAGGTCCTCCGAGGGGGCGGAAGCCGAAGAAGCCGCCTTCGGCGTCGTAGAGAAGGTCGAACCCGTTCAGCACATGCAGGCCCGTATTCACGAAGGGGTCCGGCCGCGTGGTGTTGAGGTGGATGCCGCTCGGCGCGAGCGGCGAGGCGTCGTCGCCGACGATGATCGTGTAGGAGGCGGCCGGCTCGGACGGGCTTGCGCCCGGGAACGTGAAGGCGAGCCGCGTGGCTGCCAGAAGGCCCTTGCCGGTCGGGTCCAGGGCATCCGCGACGGCCGCTTTGGGCAGCGTCAGGAACATCGCCGTGACGCCGGTGTCGAGCAGGGCCCGGCCGCAGGCGGGGGTGCCTTCGTTCACGCGGATGCAGACGGGCACGCCCTGCCACTCGCCCGCGATGGACGGGTGCGGATCGAGCTTCACGACGCGGAAGCCGCCCTGCGCGTCGGCCGGCCCGAGGCCGACCTGGATGCCCTCGCGGGTGAGGACATAGCCGCGATGGAGCGGCTGCGATCCGCCCGGGGCGACGTTCAGGAGGGGATTGGTCTCGGGCGTGCTCTCGGACTGGCTGTCGTATTCCCGGCCGAAGCCGATCCCCATCATGGCGACTCGCCCCGGCCTGTCCTCCGGCGTGCAGTCTCGTGCCGATTTCGTGCACTCGATTCGGTCGACCGCGAGGACCGGGATGGGCGCGGTCGTTACCCGCGCGCCATTCCGTCCGGAAACCGTGACCGGGACCGTCACCCAGCTTCCCACCATGATCCGGCCGGAGCTCGAATAGGTCAGGCGACCGGGCCTCGCGGGCAGGCGATCGACATTCGGGATGCGGCTCGCCGAAACGACGATCCCGGTCGAGCCCGTATCGGTCAGGACCGGGTGCATCTCGCCGCCGAAGGAGAGCCCGAGCCGCGGCGACGCTTTCATTTCGGCCCCAGGGGCAGGAGCGTTGAGAAAGGGCAGGAAGGTTCTGGCCCGGCCGTCCGCGAAACCCGGCGCCGGCGATGCGGCCGCCGGGAGGCTCGCGACCGCCGAGAGGAGGAGAGGCAGCACTATCCCGAAGGGAAATCGGCAGGAGCGATCGAGCATGGCCATCACGAAGGGGCTCAGGCTAATCGCCCCGATCGCCCGGAGGTTCGCGCCCGGTCTTCCCGGATGGACAACCGCGCCGTAACCGGACCTCGCGACTTGTCGGCATCACGGGCTGCCCGGCGAACGACATGCCGCGCCCAACCGGCATCCAGGAGGTCGCGGACCTACCGGATGTCGGCTCCCGTGATGCCCTGCGGCAGCGGATCGTAGCTGTTCACGCTGTCGCCATAGCCGCCGGGCGCGCCGAAGAAGCCGGCGACGCCCGTGGGATCGGATTGCACGGGGCCGCTTGCGTCGGGACCGTTCGGGCCTCGCACGCCGAGGCGCCGCTCGACCTGATCGTAGCGGCGCAGGTCCTGCTGGATCGGGACCGCGCGGCCCGATTGCGCCAATGCGGCGCCGATGGTCGTCGCGAGCGCGAGGATCGGGACGATCGCGAGATGAGAAAACCGCATGATGCCCTCCAGCGCCGCAGGCCGCCCGAGCCACCGGCGCGGTGCCGCCAATCCTTCGAACGCGCCCGGCCGGCCCGGGTTCGAGGGCCTGGGCGGTGGAAGTGTTACAGTAGTGACATGGAACCTTTCTAATGCGCTGCCCAGGCGAACAGGGCACGACGATGAGCGACACGGCAGAGCGCATGCGGGCGGCGGATCTGGAGGATTCCGGAGATGCCGGCATCAACCCGACCGAGAACCCCACGATGGGCGACATGATCGCCGCCCGCTTCAACCGCCGCGACCTGTTCCGCGGCGCCATGGCCGTGACGGCCATCTCGGCCACGATCGGCACCAAGGCGCTCGCCGCGAACGGGCAGCCCGCCAGGACTATCCCGGCCGCATCCTTCGACTTCAAGGAGATCGAGGCCGGCGTGGACGGGACGCACCATGTCGCGGAGGGCTATGATGCGCAGGTCCTTCTGCGCTGGGGCGACCCGATCTTCCCCGATGCGCCCGAGTTCGATCCGCTGAACCAGAGCGCCGAGAAGCAGGCGCGCCAATTCGGCTACAATTCCGACTTCGTCGGCTACATCCCGATCGAGGGATCGAGCGAGCACGGGCTCCTCGTCGTGAACCACGAATACACGAACGAGGAACTGATGTTTCCGGGCGTCGGCGTCCAGGACGCCAAGGATGCCGGATTCGCCAAGATGACGAGGGACCTCGTCGACATCGAGATGGCGGCGCACGGCGGCGCCGTGGTCGAGATCCGGCGCGGGGGCGGGCGCTGGTCGGTCGTGCGGGACAGCCGCTACAACCGCCGCATCACGGCCGAGACCCCGATGGAGATCACCGGGCCGGCCGCCGGGCACGACCGCATGAAGACCACCGCCGATGCGAGCGGGCGGCGGGTCGCCGGCATGGTCAACAACTGCGCCGGCGGCGTGACGCCCTGGGGCACGTGGCTGACCTGCGAGGAGAACTTCAACGGCTATTTCTGGTCGAAGCTGCCGGACGGCCATGCCGAGGCCGCGAATTACAAGCGGTACGGCATCGGCAGGCCGGCCTATGCCTGGGGCAAGTTCCACGACCGCTTCGACCTGTCGAAGGAGCCGAACGAGGCGAACCGCTTCGGCTGGGTGGTCGAGATCGACCCGTTCAACCCCGATTTCGTGCCGAGGAAGCGCACCGCGCTCGGCCGCACGAAGCACGAAGGGGCGGCCGGCATCACCAACCGGGATGGCCGCTACGTGATCTATCTCGGCGACGACGAGCGATTCGACTACGTCTACAAGTTCGTGACCGCGGGCCGCGTCGACCCGCAGGACAGGGCCGCCAATCTCGGCCTCCTCGACGAAGGCACGCTCTACGTCGCCAAGTACAATCCGGACGGCACCGGTACGTGGCTGCCGCTCGTCCATGGCCAGGGGCCGCTCACGGATCGAAACGGCTTCGGCAGCCAGGCCGACGTGCTGATCGAGACCCGCCGGGCCGGCGACGTTCTCGGCGCGACCAAGATGGACCGGCCCGAGGACGTCGAGGCGAACCCGGTCACGAACCGCGTCTACGTCATGCTCACCAACAACACCCGGCGTAACGCCGAGCAGGTCGACGCCGCCAATCCGCGGGCGAAGAACGCCTTCGGGCATATCGTCGAGATGGTGCCGGAGGGCGGCGACCACGCCGCCACGAGCTTCCGCTGGGAGGTGCTCGTCCGCTGCGGCGACCCCTCGATCAAGGATGTCGGCGCGACCTTCTCGTCGGAGACCACGAAGAACGGCTGGTTCGGCATGCCGGACAATTGCGCCATCGATTCCAAGGGCCGGCTCTGGATCGCCACCGACGGCAACAGCCAGAAGGCGACCGGTCGGGCCGACGGGCTCTGGGCGATGGAGACGGAGGGCGAGCTGCGCGGCACGTCCCGGCACTTCTTCCGCGTGCCCGTGGGCGCCGAGATGTGCGGCCCCTTCTTCACGCCGAACGACGAGACGCTGTTCCTCGCCGTGCAGCATCCGGGAGAGGCGGAAGAGGGACAACCCGCAACCTTCGAGAACCCGAACACGCGCTGGCCGGACTTCCAGGAGAACATGCCGCCGCGCCCCTCGGTCGTGGTCGTCACCAGGAAGGGCGGCGGCAGGATCGCGTAGGCGGCCCGCGGGCCTAGGCGGCCGCCCGAATCTCCGCGAGGAGCCAGTCCCGGAAGGCGTGCATGCCGGGCGTGAAGGGCCGGGACCTGAGCCAGGTGAGCCAGTAGGAGCCGGCCGGGACCTCGACGGCGAATGGCCGGACGAGGCGCCCCGTGCGGATCTCGTCCTCGAACATGCGCACGGGGACGAGGGCCACGCCGCCGCCCCGGGCGGCAGCCTCAGCCATCGTGAGCGAGCTGTCAAAGATCGGGCCGTGCAGGGCCGGGCAGGCCGCGCCGGCGGCCGCGAACCAGTGGCTCCACTCGTCGGTCCGGTAGGAGCGCAGGAGGCGTTCCCGCGCGAGATCCTGCGGTGCCTCCAGGCGCCGGGCCACCTCCGGGGCGCAGACCGGCGACATCGGGGCGCAGAGGAGCTCCGTCGCCTCGGTGCCGTGCCAGGAGCCGTCCCCGAACCGCAGCGCGAAATCGAGCCCGTCGCCCGCGAGGTCGACCCGGTTGTTGTTCGTCAGCAGCCGCAGCTCGACCCGGGGATGCGCCGCCTGGAAGCCGTCCATCCGCGGCAGCAGCCATCCGGTCGCGAAGGTGCCGACGCAGCCGACCGTCACAACCTCCTCGATCCGCCCCCGTTCGACCCGGTCGAGAGCCGTGCCGATGCGGGCGAAGGCATCGGACAGCACGGGAAGGAGGATCAGCCCCTCGTCCGTCAGCGCGAGCCCGCGCGGGAGGCGCCGGAACAGCGCGGCGCCGAGGAGATCCTCCAGGCTCTTCACCTGGTGGCTCACGGCGGCCTGCGTCACGCGCAGCTCGAGCCCTGCCCGCGTGAAGCTGAGGTGGCGGGCGGAAGCCTCGAAGGCGCGCAGCGCGTTCAGCGGAAGGTGGGATCGCAGCACGTCGAAGCCCTAGATTTTCTTATGGCTCTGGCGAGGATTGATCGTTTGTCCTCTGAGGAGACATGCCCGAATTTCCGCCCGCCAGCAAAGGAGTTTGGGCATGATCACGAGGCGAGGCATCGTCATGGCGGCCGCGGCAGGCGCGCTCGGAACGGCCCTTCCCGGACGGGCGGGGGCGCGGGATGCCGCGGGCTGGACCGACGGCCTTGCGGCCGAGCTCGCCCGGATCGAGGCGTCGGGCGCCTGCCGGCTCGGGGTCCTCGTGCTCGACAGCGGCAGCGGCGAGAGCGCGGGCTACCGCGAGGGCGAGCGCTTCCCGCTCTGCAGCACGTTCAAGGTCCTGGCCGCCAGCGCGGTCCTGGCCCGGGTGGACGCCGGTAAGGAGCAGCTGTCGCGCCGCATCCGGTTCGAGAAGAAGGACCTCGTGGTCTACTCGCCCGTCACGAAGGAGCGGGTCGGCGGGGACGGCATGTCGCTCGCGGAGATCTGCGACGCGGCGCTCACCATGAGCGACAACACCGCCGGCAACCTGCTCCTGTCCGCGATCGGGGGTCCGGCCGGCCTCACGGCCTATGCCCGCTCGCTCGGCGACGAGGTCACGCGGCTGGACCGCATCGAGCCCGGGCTCAACGAGGCCCAGCCGGGCGATCCGCGCGACACCACGAGCCCCGCCGCGATGGCGGCCGATCTCAGGAAGCTCCTTCTCGGGGATGCGCTTTCCGCGAAATCCCGGGAGATGCTCGCGGCCTGGATGGTCGGCTGCAAGACGGGGGACACGCGGCTCAGGGCCGGGATGCCGAAGGGCTGGCGGATCGGCGAGAAGACCGGGGCGGGGGACCAGGGCACCACCAACGATGTCGGGGTGATCTGGCCGCCGAACCGGGCGCCCGTGGTGGTGGCGGCCTACCTGACGCAGAGCGAGCGCAGTATGACCGAGCGCTTCGCCGTCATCGCGGAGGTGGGGCGCATCGTGGCGCGGCGACTGGGCGGCTGACCGGCCGGGGTGGGCCGGGGCCGTTGGAGAAGAACCTGATGGCACGCACGTCTCTCAAGGAGCCGGCCGGCGGAACGCCGGCCTTCGCGGGCTTCGGCCCGCAGGCGCTCGGCTTCCTGAAGGCGCTCGCCTTCCACCAGGACAAGGCCTGGTTCGAGGAGAACCGGGGCATCTACGACGACGAGCTGAAGGCGCCGCTCGTCGGCCTGATCGGGGATCTGTGCGGGCGCTTCGAAGCCCTCGATCTGCCCCTGCGCGGCGACAGGCGCTCGATCTTCCGCCTGCACCGCGACATCCGCTTCTCGAAGGACAAGCGGCCCTACAAGACGAATGCCGGCGCTGTCCTGAGCCGGGACGGAACGAAGAGATCGCAGGGCTTCCTCTACATCCACATCGACCCGGAGGGCTGCTTTGCGGCGGCGGGGTTCTGGCACCCGGAGCCGGACGATCTACTGGCGCTGCGTCGCGCCATCATCGGGAAGCCGAAGGGGTTCCGGGACGCCGTGGCGAAGCTCGACAAGGCAGGTCTCGTGCTCGGCGACGGCGATCCGGTCGCCCGTGTGCCGAAGGGGTTCGAGGATGTCGCCGAGCCGGATCTCGCGGCCGCGATCCGGATGCGCAACGTCATCGTGCGCCGGCCCGTGGATGCGGATGCGATCCGCTCGCCCGCGCTCGTCGAGGACCTCGTCCGCTTCGCGCGCGCTGCCGAGCCGCTGCTGCGCTTCGGCTGGGCGGCCCTTGAGGCGCACCGGCCGGCATAGGGCCTGCACGGATCCCGGGGCCCCGCTTGGCGGTTCTCCGCCGTCGGGCTTAACTCGTCCGGCGGAGGCGATTCATGAAGGCACTCTTCATCGGCCAGGCCTATATCGACGTCACCTTCATCACGGATCACATTCCGACGGGTGACGACAAGACGGTCGCCGACGACTACGCGATCTCCTTCGGCGGCAACGCGGTCACGGCCGCCTTCTGCTGCGCCAAGCTCGGCATCGCGCCCGATCTGCTCGCCTCCGTGGCGGACGACTGGCTCGGCCGCATGTTCATCGACATGGCGGCCAAGTACGGCATCTCGGTCCATCACCGGAAGGTGCGGGAATCGTCGCTGTCCTTCATCATGCCGCACGGCACGAAGCGCGCCATCGTGCGCTGCCGGGACGACCATTACCTCCACCCGGTGCCGCCCCTGAACCTCGACGGCGCGCGCGGGCTCCATCTCGACGGCCACCAGCCCGACGCCGCGATCCACTACGCCAAGATATTCCGCGATGCGGGCGTGCTCACCTCGCTCGACGGCGGCGGCCTGCGATCGAACACGCACGAGCTTCTCGGCTTCATCGACGTCGCGGTCGTGGCCGAGCGCCTCTGCGAGCAGATGGACCTCACGACGGCCGGCATGCTCGACTACCTGCAGGGCCGCGGCTGCCGGATCGGCGCCGTGACGCAGGGCTCGGACGGGATGGTCTGGTACGACGAGACCGGGGAGCGGCGGCACCTGCCCTCCCTGGCGGTGCCGAAGCGCCTCGTCGTCGACACCAACGGGGCCGGCGACATCTTCCACGGGGCCTACATGTATTCCGCGCTGGCGCGGCCCGACCTGCCCTGGATCGACCATTTCACCTTCGCGCGCGCGGCCTCAGCCCATGCGATCCAGCATCTCGGCAACGAGGCCAGCATCCCGAGCCTGCGCGATATCGACGTGACCATCGAGACCTGGCCCGAGCGCCAGCCCCGTGCGGAGGCGGCCGAATAGGCCAGCATCGCCCGCGCTGCGACGAAAGCCGGAACCCGGGGCCGCGCCCGAGCGCTAAAGGGCCGGTCCGCCCCTCTGCCGCCAACCCAGGAGGTCCCAGGCATGTCACCAAGGCCGTTCACCTTGCATGTCCCGGACGAGGCGCTGGCGGATCTCGAGGCACGGCTCGCCCGCACCCGGCTTGCCGACCAGACGCCCGGGGCGCCCTGGGCGCACGGGACGGATGCCGGCTGGCTCTCCGACACGGTCGCCTATTGGCGTGACGGCTTCGACTGGCGGAAGGCGGAGGCGGCCCTGAACGCCTTTCCGAACTACAAGGTCGAACTCGGCGGGATCGATCTCCACTTCATCCACGCTCCCGGCAAGGGGCCCTCGCCCGCACCCCTGCTGCTCTCCCACGGCTGGCCGGGCTCGGTGTTCGAGTTCCTGGACATCATCCCGCGCCTCACCGATCCGGCGGCCTTCGGGGGAGATCCGGCGGACGCGTTCACGGTCGTGGCTCCGTCGCTGCCGGGCTACGGGCTGTCCTTCTCGCCGGGCCAGAGGCGGATCGGCATCATCGAGACCGCGGATCTCTTCGCCGAGCTGATGACGGCGCTGGGCTACGAGCGGTTCTTCGCCCAGGGCGGCGATTGGGGCGCCTCCATCACGAGCCGGCTGGGCTATGCGCATCGCGATCGCCTTCTCGGCATCCACCTGAACATGCTGCCGATCGGCCGCGACCGGAGCGGGCTCGGCGAGCGCACGCCCGAGGAGGCCGAATACGCGAAGGAGCTCGAGGCCTGGGCCAAGGAGGAGATCGGCTATCAGCAGATCCAGGGCACAAAGCCGGACACGCTGGCCTTCGCGCTGGCCGACTCGCCGGCCGGGCTCGCCGCCTGGATCGGCGAGAAGTTTCACCGCTGGTCCGACAACACGGGCGACGTCTGGTCGGCCATCCCGCGCGACCGCGGCCTCGCCGACATCGCCCTCTACTGGTTCACGGGTGCGATCGGCTCGTCGTTCTGGCCCTATTACGCCCGCATCCATGGCGAGCACCCGCTTCCGGGCGGCGCGACCGTGGATGTGCCGACCGGCTACGCGGCCTTCCCGCACGAGCTTCTCCGCCCGCCGCGCTCGCTCGCGGAGCGGACCTTCACGAACATTCAGCGCTGGACCGTTATGGAGAGGGGCGGCCACTTCGCCGCGCTGGAGCAGCCGGAAGCGCTCGCCCATGACATCGTCGCCTTCGCACGCCCTCTCCGGGCCTGATCCGGTCAAGAACGCTCGCGCGTATCTGTGCGAGCTCTACGAGGGCGACACGGAGCGCGCGCACCGCTTCCGCTACGGTCTCCTGGCCTTCGACGTCGCGACGGTCGTCTTCATCATCGCGACCTCGTTCGCGCCGGACTGGCCGGGCGTAAAGGTCCTCGACATCCTGGTCGGGCTCGCGGTCCTGGCCGATTTCTCGGCCCGCCTCTGGATCAGCCGGAGCCGCTGGCGAGAGCTGATCCACCCGGCGACCTGGGCCGATATCGTGGCGCTGATCTCGTTCCTGATCGCGCCGCTGGTGGGCGAAGGTGCGGGCTTCCTCCGGATCATGCGCACCCTCAGGCTGCTGAGGAACTACCGCATCCTCACGCGGCTCCGGCAGGACAGCCCCGTCTTCCGCCGCAACGAGGAGGTGATCCTGGCGATCACCAACCTCTTCGTCTTCATCTTCGTGATGACCGGGATCGTCTATGCGACCCAGCACCGGTCGAACCCGAACATCCACAATTTCGTCGATGCGCTCTACTTCACGGTGACGTCGCTCACGACGACCGGCTACGGGGACATCGTCCTGAAGGACACGGCCGGGCGGCTAATCTCCGTCCTGATCATGATCTTCGGCGTGACGCTGTTCCTGCGCCTCGCCCAGGTCCTGTTCCGGCCGCACAAGGTGCGCTTCCCGTGCCCCACCTGCGGGCTGCAGCGGCACGATCCCGACGCGGTCCACTGCAAGGCCTGCGGGACGGTGCTCAACATCCCCGACGAGGGTAGCTGACCCTCAATCGGCTCCCGGGTTTCGCGCAAGGCAGGCCCGCGCGATGGCGGTCACCTCCCGCCCCTGCTCAGCCGAGAGGCGCTCGCGCAGAAAGTCCGTCCAGATGCCGGCCTCCTTCATGCCGTCGACCGTGCAGGAGCAGGTCTTCCGGGCGCGGTCCTCGGGGATGCCGGCCTGGACATAGCTGACCGGGCAGGAGCGCTCGACCCGGGTCGCAACGGCCGCGAGGTTGGGGCCGGTGAGCTGCAGCAGGCCGTAGAGCGCGCCGAACAGGATTGGCTGGTGCAGCAGGTAGATGACGAGGCTGTGCCGGCCCGCCCAGCAGAGGACGCGGCCGGCCGAGGTGGCGTCCACCTGCGGGGAGCCCACCCGCTGCAGCAGGCGCGTCTTGCCGATGCCTACGCCCGCGAACACGAAAGCCGCCCAGGGGAAGAGCGGCACCCAGTCGTTCGTGATCGGCTCGCGGCTCGCGAGACCCAGGAAGGCGAGCGGCGGCAGGTCGAACACGCCGCCGGAGAGGAACAGGGGCGCTGCCGCGACGAGGGTCGCGAGGACGGCCGGGCCCCAGGCCGGCGCCCGCGTGAGCGGAAGCGCCAGCAGGCTCGACACCGCGATGGCGTGCAGGATCCCGAAGAAGATGTAGCTCTGGGGAAAGGCGAAGAGGGTCGCGGCCGTGATGAGGAGCGCCGCCCCCGCCACGGTCGCGAGGCGCCGCAGGAAGGCGCGCCAGCGGATCCCCCCGGAATGGGCCAGCGCGAGGCCGATGCCTGACAGAAGAAGGAAGCTCGCCGCGATCGCTCGGGCGAGGAGGCGCCAGCCCGGCTCGGCCGTGACCTCCGTCGCCACGAAGCGCAGCTCCGAGAGGTCCCAGGCGAAGTGGTAGACCACCATGGCGGCGACCGCGAGGCCGCGGGCGGCGTCGATGGCCGGAAGGCGGGGCCGGGAGGATCCGGCGCCCCCCTCGAGGGCCGCGTTGCTGAGAGAGACCAAGGGCACCGATCACGGTTGGGCGAGGTCGCATCGCGTTTCTCGCCTGCGGCTGGTCGCGCGCCTATATCGGCTTCCATGCGCGACGACCAAGACAC